>JBCCEO010000387.1:0-7429 GCA_039030255.1 Planctomycetota bacterium
CGGAAAGCGACTAGAGTTCTTCGGCAGCTTCTAATGCAAAGTAAGTCAGAATCATATCCGCGCCGGCGCGGCGAAATCCCAATAGACTCTCTAGCATACATTGCTTGCGATCCAACCACCCATTTTGAGCTGCGGCGGAGATCATGGCGTACTCTCCACTGACTTGGTACACGGCCGTCGGCGCTTGAAACTCCGATTTGATGCGTTGTACTATATCAAGATAGGGCATCCCGGGTTTGACCATGACGATATCGGCTCCTTCTTGCAAATCCAAGTAGACTTCGTGTAGAGCTTCATCCGTGTTGGCGGGCGACATCTGGTAGGTTTTCTTGTCTCCGGACCCGAGGTTTCCTTTGGATCCGACTGCGTCACGAAATGGGCCGTAAAAGGCCGAGGCGTACTTGGCTGAATAGGCCATGATGAGAGTTGCTTGTTGCCCAGCGGCGTCGAGTGCCATACGGATGCGCCCGATGCGTCCGTCCATCATGTCGGAGGGTGCGATGACCGAGCATCCCGCTTCGGCCTGCAGAACGGATTGCTGAACCAAAATATCCAGTGAGGGATCGTTGACGATCTTGCCGTCCTCCAGCAAACCGTCTTGACCGTGGCTGGTGTACGGATCGAGTGCGACGTCGCAGACGATGCCGATTTGATCCTGAAATTTATCACGAATGCTTTTCACTGCCGTGCAAACGAGATTGTTGGGGTTGAGCGCTTCGCGGCCATCATCCGTTTTCAGCTCGGGTGGCGTTACCGGAAACAATGCGATAGCAGGAATGCCCAGGTCGACTGCCTTTTGGATATCCGCTATCAGCAAATCACATGACTTGCGGAAGACGCCAGGAAGGCTTTCAATAGGTTCCTGCTGTGCAGATCCCGGCAAAACGAATACAGGCCAGATAAGATCACTTGGCTGAAGCGTGTTCTCTTGGCTCAACCCTCGAGACCAACTAGCTTGCCTGAGTCGTCGCATGCGAGTCCCAGGGAATTCACCTCGTGCACTTTGAAAACTCATAATTCGCCCCAATGGTGAATCCGTTGGCCCGACCATTCCGGCCCAACGTTACAGAAATAGCAGACCGAAATTCTATCCGTCGAAATACGATTGGAAAGTGTAGGTCTGCTGCTCAGGTCCACTAATGGCTTTTGCACCAAACAAGGTATCAAAGCGCCCGTTTGAGCAGTGGCAACAAGTCTTCAAAAACATCACTTCGCGGTTCATTGCCAGCGTCGCAACGAAGGATGAAATTCTGATCGACTAGCTGGAAGCAAGGAATCATTCCCCTTGTGTCGCGCGAAAGCATGCTGCTATCGGCAAACAGAATTTTAGTGCCTTTAGGCAATGCGGGGCCAAAGTGCTCGGCCCATTGTTGAGCTTCTTCGAGAGTTGGAGCGGCTATTGCATCTGGACCGTAGAAGATAATTTGCACCAGTTTAAAACGGCTGTCCTCGAACTCCGTATTCGTCCACTTCTTAAAGTATGACTTAAAGCTCTTCAGCTTTTGAAGTGGAACAGTGCCACCTAGTCCACCAACTTCGTGACCACCTGAAAAGGCTTGGCAAGCTTTGCAGGACATTCCAACGGAATGTAGGATCAACACCTGCCCACGGAAGTCCGAAAGGCGAAGACTTTTACCGTCAGTGTCGTATAGCTCAAGGTTGGGGTAGGGCTGATCTATCTTGGCGGGCCAATCGAGTGTTGGGTTCACTTCGCTAACAGGACCATAAAACCAAGGCAGCATATATGCGCGCATGATCTTTGGATTTAGGTAGGCAATACCACCCAGCATCGACATCGCAAAAACTGCGAAGAAAGCTACGTATCGCATTGTCAGGCCAAGCCCAAAGAGTAGAAAGAGATCCAACGTAGCAATAGTTGCTTACGATAACTCCGATGGCAAAGAAAGGGGCCGGAAAAAACGCTTCACTATCTACCAGGATTTGACTCTAGAATCGTTGTAAGCCGACGAGCCGAACCGGCACGGTAGATGATGATGGAAACTTTACTGCCTATTGGGGTCAATCCAACTTGCTTCACCAAATGCCCGTCGTTTTCAATACGGCTTCCGTTAAATTCCATAATTACATCGCCCTCTTGCAACCCGCATTTGGATGCTGGTGAGTTCGGAATGACGACTTTAACGAGTGCTCCATCGGTCGTCTTCAAGCCCAGACGCCTTGCCGTGAAAATATCAAAGGCATTTTCCAGCTGAACACCTAGGTAGGAGCGGTTGAGTTTCCCTTGGCGGACAAGCTTCTCCGCCACGAGGATGGCCATATTGATGGGGATGGAAAAACCGATTCCTTCGTTACCACCCGAGTTACTGGCGATTGCTGTGTTAATACCAACGATCTCACCGCGTAGGTTGATCAAGGGGCCTCCACTGTTGCCCGGGTTGATGGCTGCATCGGTTTGAAAGAAGTCTTGGATTTCAATGTTTCGAGATCCTAGTTCTAGATTCCGCCGACTTTTTGCACTCAGGATTCCGTAAGTCACAGAGTGACTCAGTCCAAATGGGCTTCCTACGGCGACCACGAAGTCGCCCACTTCCATCTTGGAGCTATCACCGATGACTGCAGGCGTGATTGGGGAATTCGTGCTCAAACGAATCACAGCCACGTCGGTTGAAGGGTCAGTCCATACTTGAGAAGCAGGAATAATCTTGCCATCTGTGGTTTCGATTCGAATTGCATTGAGCTCAGCCGGATGGATGACGTGCCGATTGGTTAGCACATAGAATCCGCCGTCGAGTTGCACGATAATGCCAGCACCGGCCTCTTCGATCTTGCTGCTAGAGAAACCGTCGCCGGTTTCCTGGCGTTTCGTAGCCTCGATATGCACGATGCTTGGGCTTGCGAATCGGACGATTCGTCGCACAAAACTGAACTGACGCTCTAGGGCTTCAGCCTCACGCTGCAGCTCTGCAAACTCTACTTCTCGAGCGGAGTAGGTGCTTGGCGGAGCCGTCGGCTCGCGCAGACTTCCTGGCTCAAAAGGACGCGTTCCGCGAGAAACGGGCTTTTGGCGCACTACCGATTCAGAAGGCACAGTCGGTTGGAGCGTAATCTGTGCCTGAACATTTGCAGCAGCGAGTGTTGCCCCGAGAGTCAACAACAGCCACCGGCTTTTAAAATTTCGTTTGGACAACATGTTTACCTCAGTTGGCCAGCTTTTTACCACGGACGTCGACTTAGCTTCCGGCTAAGGGACGCAATTTGTGGAATCGGCTGTCCTGCCGAGACACGTCGCTTTGAAAATGGTAGCAATTGATCAATTGCTAGTTATGCCACCTGCATGCGCTTGTCAATCGCGGTGTAGCGGTCGGTCTATTTATGCATCCTCGGGCGATGCCTCCGATCGTGCGAATTCCCAAGTGCAATTTGGGGCTAACAACTTGCATCTTAGGATCGGCAGGTAACTTCGGTCCAGCTTGCAAAGTGCACAAAGGTGGAATCGAGACCTTGTGAGTCAGCTTTCGAGCAGCGGTAGCCAGCCAGAAGTAAGGCTTCCTTTGGCGCGGCATTTTTAGCTTCGGCCAACGGGACAACTGGGAAGGACAGGTAGACCGTATGTTAGAGGTTGTGTGCCTCGTTCCGATTGCGCGGGCTTTTACTTGCGGTCAATTGTGCTCGACCAGCTCCAATGAAGGATCGGTGCGGACACTTGGCTGATTCGCTTCGCAGCCTTCGAATTGGGTGGAAGGGAGCCCCTCAAGCGTTGCTTTTACGAGCGGCAGTCGTCGTTTCTCGGCTTTCTGATTGTAGAGCTTGACTAGCATTTGCTGGTAGCCATTGACCATTACCTGGAGACTGGAATTGCAAATCACGTGTTTCCTTCCGGCCTGTCCACAGGCCGCTGCAGCATCTTGATTCTGTAACAGCTGGAGTAAAGCCTTCGCAGTTGACTTGGATGAAAATGGCTCTGTGAGAAAGCCTGTTTCACCGTCAATGACGGTCTCATGCACTGAGCCAACGTTTGGCGCGACCACGGGAACTTCGCAAGCCAGTGCCTCTAATATGGACACCGGATTGGCTTCGTTCTTACTCGTGAGGCAAAACACATCGAGGCCAGCCAGGATTCTAGGCGTGTCCTGGCGATTTCCCAGTAGATGAAAATTTCTGGGATGCGGAACATTCAGAACAAGTTCTTGCACTTGTTTTGCTTCCGGACCATCCCCCACGATCACAAACTGCGTGTCCGGTTCCAGTTTTAGGACATGGAGAGCCGCTTTGATGAATTGAGCATGGTTTTTCTCTTCGCGCAAAGCAGCAACAATGCCCACGAGCTTTGATTGCGGCGATACACGTAATTCACTTCGCAGCCAACTCGCGCTTTCTGGATCGGGCATGAAACGATCGGTGTCGACGCCATTGGGAATCGCGAAAACTTTATTTCGCGGGAAGTGCTCGTATTTGCTGAGGTGCTCGGCATGAGCTTGCGCGCATGCGATGAAGCCATCGTTGAGCGGAGTCAATAAGCGGTTAAGTTTTCCTACTCCGTCGGGCCAACCGGTTGAATGCAGGGCACTGCAAATAACAGGTAAATCAGCCATTTTGGCTGCCAATCGCCCCCAAAACATCTTATCGCCAGCGCCCACTGTAATGAGTGCATCAGTTTTCCGTGATCGCACGAGCTTGGCCAGCCGTGGCACAACCAGCAAATCCCCTTTGCTGTAGAGCAGGTTTGCATGCACGGGAACGACTTCGGAGAACTGCGGTCCCATCTCCCCTGGTTCTTTAAGGCAGATAACTTCGGGCCGAAAACGCTGCCAGTCCATTGCCTGAACAAGATTCAGCAAGAGTACTTCTGCCCCGCCGACTGGCAGGCTCGTTACCACGAATTGCACCGTAAGTGGATCAGTTCGCTGTTGCGCTCGTATCGTCATCAAAGGCTCCGAATTACAACTGGATCGAATCAAGCGATGTTAAATCAAAAGGCAAAGCGACTCTTTGTCGCAGTTTTCGACTGTCAAGCGTTAACCAGTTCTTCAAACGCTGTAGGCCCGGGTCCGCGTGGATGCGCCGCAAGTGAATTGCTTCGCTGGAGTGTTCGTCGCCAATCGGCCAGTTCCAGGCGCCATAGGCTGAGCAAAAACCTTTGAAGCCGTTTTTCAGAATGCAGTCAACTGCGGCCTGCGTCATGTTCTGAGGCATTCCGAATGGAAAGGCAAAGTATTTGACTTGGATACCCAACCAAGTTTCCAATTGTCGAGCACTGCCAAGTATTTCGTGCTCAATTTGCCCAGGATCGGCAAGCGTCCCGCAGTCGCAGTGGCTTCGCGTGTGGGCCCCAAGCTGCATGCCCAGTTCCAGGTAGTAACGTAGTTCTTCCAAACTGTCGGGACGCAAGTGCGTTGCTAGCGCCCGATCATGCGGAAATGCTTGCTGGGATTCTGTGAAATCCGTACTCACGAAGTAGGTTGCGCGGATGCCACGACGTTGTAGCTCAGGAATGGCAAACTCGGCATTGTCTGCGTAGCCGTCGTCGAAGGTTATCGCTACCGACTGTTTGACATTCGGCTTACGTATTCTCGACTGTGCCTCTTCCAGAGAAACAACTTCTAGATTCGTCTGAAGCCAATCAAGCTGTCGGCAGAAGTCGTCGCGCCCAATCGTCCAATCATTAGGACTGCTGTCAGCTACGCGATGATAAAACAAAATGGCTACGGGAACTTGCGCAGTAGATCTCAGCTCTTGTAAAAGAGCATGCCTGCTACGCCGCGTAACTTGCTGGTACAGCCAAAGGGCTTGCTCTTTCATAAGTTGTTTTGCGGCTACAGAGGACGAATCGCGATCAGTTCTTGAGGCGGACGTTTCCCTTGTTCCGCCCCTTGCTCCAACTCTGTCTCATGGCTGGGCTAGAGGTCGCCATGAGATTTGCTTCACGCTTTATGTCCTCCACCATCATCGCGTTTTGTAGCGATTGAATCGATTGCTCCGAATGTTGGCAGAAACTTCGGCGACGCAGCTGGATTCTGTGTCATCACTCGCGCTACAGAAAACCTAAGTTTGCTCTGCATAGCCAATATGTTAGAGATTCATGACACTGCTTATTCCGTTAATTCTATTGGTGGCTGCCATCTACATGGCAGTTGCTCTCAAACACGGTTCCGTCGCTTTGACGGTTCTGGGATTCCTTACTGCAACGATTTGCTTTCCCGCAGAATTCTTTTCCATTGATCTAGCGGGTCTAACAATCACACTCGACCGGCTTTTATTGTTGCCGCTTTGTCTACAGTTGGCCTTAAATTGGTACAGTGGCGAACAAAGCATCCGGCGTTTTGAGATCGTTGACATAGCGATTGGGCTCTTTGCACTCTGGTTGGCTGCTCGCACTTTCTCGCAACCGCTTGGTTCTCAGATTGCTGGCCAGCCGAATACGTTAATGCATTTTCTCAACGGCTATTTCATCCCGTTTTTCCTTTACTTTGCAGTTCGAACCAGCAAAATTGAGCCCAGTCAAATGCGCGTCGTTCTGTACGCCGTGTTGGGCCTGGGGCTCTACCTGAGTGTGACCGCGGTCCTTGAAATTATTCAGATGTGGTCCTTGGTTTTTCCTCGTTTCATCTCCGATCCAACGCTTGGCATTCACTTTGGACGGGCACGAGGGCCGATGCTGCAATCGGTTCGGCTTGGCGTTGTCTTGATTGTTTGCTGGCTGGCCCTTGGTCTATTTACTGTTTGGATAAAGCCAGCGAGTCATCGCATGTGGCTTGCGTTTGGTGTTGGTAGCCTGCTTTCCTGCGGAGCGATTTACTTGACCTACACTCGCAGCGTTTGGATGGGACTCGCATTCTGCATGTTGCTTCTGGCCTTCTTAGGTCTGCAAGGCGTATCACGTCGATTTGCGATAACCACGATGCTTCTGGCTGCCTGCGTTGTCGGAATTTTCAAAGGTCCGGACCTTATTGCCTTTAAGCGTGAATACTCCGCTGCGGAGACCAAAGAGAGCACCTACATGCGGGCCGCTTTCGCATATGTCTCGCTGGAAATGTTTCAAGACAAACCGATCAGCGGTTTTGGATTCAATCAATTCCAAGTCTACAATCCGCCTTACCTAGAGGACCGGCAGTCGAATCTGAATTTGAACTCTATTCGCGGATACGTACATCACAACGGATTCTTGAGTCTCCTGGTAGACCTTGGGATTGTCGGTTTGCTTGCGTACCTGATGATACTGCTCAGCGTTGTCAGCAAAGCAACTTCCCTCTTGAACCTTCCACCCCGCTACAGTTGGGTGCACGGAATTGCCCTTTTGACTCTTGCATTTATTGGCACGCACAGCATTCAAATGTTATTCCATGAAATGTCTTTTTCTACCGTCGAGAACGGTTTTCTATTCGCCATTATTGGCCTACTCATTGCGGCAGATTCCAGCATGAACGAGGAATCTCGTCAATCTCCTACCAAGTAGCCGCATCTTAAATTC
>JBCCEO010000388.1:0-7428 GCA_039030255.1 Planctomycetota bacterium
GTAGCGTTCCTCGCCTTTCATCATCGCCAGTACATTAACCTCTTTTTCCACGCTTTCGATCTCCCGCCGACGCGATGCAAACCTTTTGAAAATGCTACCAATCCAAAGCTGAGCCACACTGCATTTGGATTGGTAGCTTTTGGCGAATTGCTAGTGAATCTCCATTCACTAGCTTTAGGTTTTTCGGCTAACTCCACCGAGTTCGGACGAAAGCGGCCTCTCCCAAAGCAGTCTCTTTCGCCAGCGTGGTTGGACGCTAGCCATCGTAAACCAAAGGCATCCTGCTCACTGATCACATCCATGCCTTGAACGACCTAAGTCAACTATCGGACGAAACCGGCGCGTAGATTATTCTCCTTCGGTGCTCAATTTGCTATTTGGTTCTCGTGCCAACGCTTCAAAACTGTCGCAAGCTTGTAGACCACCCAAGGAATCGCTTGATCAAACGTAAAGTAAGCAAACGAAGAGGACGTCGAATGGATCGAAAAACTTCTTTTCGCCCACTTTGAAACGTTCGGAATGATCGTTACACATTCCGGTCAATCACGCGGGCTTCGCCATGCAAGCGAGCAATGCAAGCGAGCAAGAAGTGCATAGCAAGTGAAATGCAGTTGCAAGAGTTTGACGGATGTACTCACTGCGAGAAAGGCGACAAGTCCAAGCGAACACTCCGCGCTAGTTACCAAACAGTTAAGTCCTAGACAAACGGCGCCCGTGCGAGGATTCTCACTGCCAACGTAGTCGTTTTAATCCTAAGTCAGCATAGCATCCAAAAGGCTGGCATTCCCGAGCGGCGAGTAGGTGATGCAAGCGAAGGAACTACTCGTCGGCTATACCCCAAAGCTGAGCAAGTAACTTTGCAAACTTAGGATCGTGTCGCTCAAGCTCCTGCTTGGTAAATGGAAAGAAATCATTGCGTCCAAAGAATGCTTCGCTTCCTTCAGCAAAGTACTCCTTATGATTTGTGATACCGTAAGCCTTTTCCCTGGTATTTTTGCGATGAGGTCCAAACCAGCGTTCCACTGTGTCGTAGATTCCTGACTTGGCAGCCTCGTCGAATGTGCTTCTGATTCCTGCATGCTCGAAGCCCAAGACCTGATCGTGATACGCGTGCGCCAGTTCATGCAGCGCCAGCATAGGCATACGTACGCATTCCTTCTCGAAGATGTCAACATTCGTAAACTCGACACACTTCACCAATTCTGGAATGCGACCATTCCGCTCCAGCCACCCCGCACCCGGATGGTATTCTGCGCCTGGCCGTGATCCGTCGTACTTAGGTGAAAACCAAAGCTTGACGGATTGCAGATGATCGACGGCTTTTGCAGGCACTCTTTTCTGGATGACTTGCAGCTGCTCCTCAAGCAACCTTATCGCTTTCTCAGTCTCTGCCTTCTTTCCCTTTAGCAATTGCTCATGTACGAGCACGGTCCAACCTTGGACGTTGCGGGTTTGGTAGTCCGGATGTGTGTACAGTTCTGATTCGCTCTCATCTTCAACTTTCGAATCTCGTAGCTTCGTTTCGCCCGCACCTTGTACCGCAGATTGTTGTTGCCCAAGACAAACGACCGGCACGGTCAGCAACGCAACGCAAAGGACAGCGTAGAATCGGTTCGAAAATCGTAGTAAGTCCATCTTGGTTGCTTTTTGACGTTTCGAGAATTACAAGTGGGCCGAGTTCTTGCTATCCGCTGGTGAAAGTTTTAGGCCAGTACTTCCTGAATCACATGGCCGTGCACATCGGTAATTCGTCGGTCCAATCCGTTGTGATACCAAGTCAGTCTTTCGTGGTCGAAGCCCAACAGATGCAATACCGTCGCGTAGAAATCCCAAACGGTTGTGACGTCCGTTTGGGCTCGACGGCCGAACTCATCTGTAGCCCCATACGAGGTTGCAGGACGAACACCTGCACCCATCATCCAGCAAGTGTATCCATCTGGATTGTGGTCTCGACCATCGGTCCCAGCCTGATGCGTCGGCATTCTACCAAACTCGGTCGTCCACAGGATTAGCGTATCATCCAACAAACCGGTACGTTTGAGATCGCTCAACAAAGCCGCAGTGGGTTGATCAAAAATTGGCAGGTGGCGTTCGTAGTCGGCTTTCAAAGTCTTGTGTGCGTCCCAATTCAACAATCCATCAACGCCCGAAGCTCTTGAGGCACAATACAAGCTGACGTAGCGCACCCCCCGTTCCAGCAGCCGCCGTGCCAATAAGCAATTCCGCCCATAGGCTGCCTTCAATGGATTGCCATCTTCCGTCGCATATAGTCGCTGCGTCTCTTGTGTTTCTTGCCTGAAATCAGAGACTTCAGGAGCACTTAATTGCATCCTGCCTGCCAATTCATAAGCTGCTACGCGAGCTTGCAAATTACTATCCAGAGGATGTTGCGCGGCGAATCGACGATTAAGCTTATCCAACAGCTTTCTCGAAGCCACTTCGTCTCCTTCACTCATGCTCTCGGGGCGTTTCAGATTTCGAATTGGTTGCTGCGCACTCATGACGATCGCTTGATGTTTTGCGGGCAAAAATCCGCTCGTCCAATTCGCTTTACCGTTTGGCGGTTCCCCACGGATGTCAGGCATCGCTACGAACGCCGGCAAGTTTTCATTCTCACTTCCAAGAGCGTAGCTCGTCCACGCTCCGGCACTGGGGAAGCCCTCCGTAACGTGTCCAGTGTTCATAAACAAACACCCAGGACCATGAGTATTGCTCTTGCTGTGCATAGCATGAAAAAACGCGATGTCGTCCACATGCTTTGCCAAATGTGGCATCATGCTCGAAATGCGTTTGCCCGACTCGCCACACGGAACAAACCGCCAAGGACTCTTCATCAAGTTTCCATTCTTTCCTTGGAAGGAAACCATGTTCTCTTCACCAGGCAAGGGCTTACCATGCATTTTTTCAAGCATCGGTTTGTGCTCCCATAAATCCATATGAGAGGCAGCACCTGGGCAGAATATCTGCAACACACGCTTCGCCTTAGCGGGATGATGTGTGCGCCCCTCAGCCGTCCGGTCGTCTGCGCGAAGGAGATCCCCAAGTCCAAGGCTGGCCAAGCCACCAAGGCCTACCACAGAAGTTTGCACAAAACTACGTCGTGTGTGCGAAAATCTGGAGCTTGAAGCAAACATGTTGAAACGATGCAGAGGGGAAGCGAGCCAAGTCTCTTCGGCTCAGAAGAATTGAGTCGGTGGGACTACATGAGTACCCATGTAGCGATCACTATTGTAGACTCAAAGTTGATCTTCGTTGCTCGCAGCCTGCGACTTTCGCATTCAACCTATCTATTATGCCGTGTTGGGTTGAAAGCGCCGGGAACATTTTTCATAGAGCACCCAACAAAAGGGCAATGCGAACGACAAAGGCTCTGGGATTCTCTTCGCGGGGGCCAGTCTTCTATGCCGCAGGCTTCTCCCCCCGCAGGCTTCTAAGCTCCACGCGGCGGGCTGGCCAAAGTCTTTCACTCGAAAGCAAAAGACTTTTCCCAAGTTTCTCACTCAAGATTTCCTGCTATGGAATCTCGTAGATTTCAACACGCTGAGTGCCGTACAGGTCTTCTTCGACTGCTGGACGCTCTCGCTCTTGAATCGGTTGATCTACCAACTCAATCTTGCAGTCCATCCCGCCGATCTGAAACGTTTCACCGACAGTAACCGCCGCCTGCTTCACACGCTGATTGCGAACATAGATCCCATTGGTAGACCCAAGGTCTTGGAGCGTGACGGCCCCATAGGGATTCATGCTGAAGCGACAATGTTGGCGACTTACCGATGCATCATTCAACATGATGTTACAGTCTTCACCCCGACCGACAGAAGCCGGAAGTACCAAATTCCATTCGTCTCGAACTTGAGCCGTAGCGTTGTCTAGCAGTACCAATTTGTAATGCATCGCCATAACCTCGCACAGAAAAGGAGAAAAAGTATCGTGACGCTCAAGTGACAAGTTAAAAAGAGCGTCGCGCGATTGTTAGAGCTACCTATATTCTAAGGATTCTCGGAAGCAAAAGCAACAAATCCTATCTTTCAGGGGCATTCCTAGGGTTTTTTTCACGGTTTTCGCCCTAACATTCACAAATACCCCCAAAGTTTTAATGGATTGAGCGGACTTTCATGCTGAATACAGCAAACCTTTGCATCAAGTAAACTGCACGAATCGCGCAATTGAATAGACTTGCCATCCAAAAAATATCAGAGCCAGAAGCAGAACGCCGAAACAGCCCGACGGTTGTTTCTGTGCCGAAAAACGATCGGGATGCTCTTCTTGCAATTTGACGGTCAACTCCTCAACAAACTCTTTCGCAGCCTTGAGGCTGACGCTTTGCGATTCCTTGTAAAGCTTGATTGCTTGAATTTTCTGTCCGTCGAATATGCGCTCAAGAATTTCCTGCATGAGCTCAGGATCGACGTCCTCAGGAATTTCAGTCATCGCACCTCCCAAGCTAGTTCTTGGAATTCTCACCATGCAAAAATGCTCAACGAACCTCCCGTGAAACACAAGTGTCCAGTTCGTCGATGGCGGCAAAACATGCTGCCTACATTAGAGCAAATGGCGCGATGGCATGTACTCGCATATATCGAGGATTGCCCACGCCTTGAACCACCCCCAAGTCTGGCTAGGCGAGGAGGACTGAAGTGAACGCAGTAGCAGAACCTATCGAATTGCTTTCTCAATTTGGGAAATCACTGGAGCAACCTGTATTGGTGCTCAATCGTAACTGGCAGCCGATCAATGTTGCCACAGTTGCACGTGGACTGATCATGCTGTGGAACAACGCGGCTCGCATCGTCGATCCTCAGGATTTCCAGCTCTACGATTGGAGCGACTGGACGGCTATGGTTCCTGACAAAGATGAACCTTTTGTTCAGACCGTTCGACAGAGGATTCGAATTCCTGAAGTCATTGCACTTACCAGCTTTGATCGTTTACCTGATCAATCGGTGACCTTTAGTCGCAGAAATGTGTTCAAGCGCGATAAGTACACCTGCCAGTACTGTAGCAAGCAGCCCGGCCTGGAAGACTTGACCATTGACCACGTTCTGCCCCGAGCTCAAGGTGGACAATCCAGCTGGACGAACTGTGTCTTGGCATGCTTTCAATGCAACTCGAAGAAAGCAGACCGAACGCCTGCACAGGCTGGCATGCGGTTGCTCAAAGAACCTGTAAGGCCAACCTGGAAGCCAGTCTACGCGGATCGTACTGTTCGCATGGAAAGCTGGTCCAAGTTCATCAGCGAAGCTTACTGGAATGTGGAACTTGAGGCTTGACTTGCCTAGGTTCCAGTCAAAGGAACAAAAGCCTGCCTTGCGGTTAAGATCGCGAAGCAGGCTTTTTTTAAAAGAGCCGATACTTTCTACGCGCCCAGAATTCAATGCCTAGGGATCCGAGAATTACTATGGTTCCTAGCACCGTATAGAATGGACCCGAACCGGACAACCCGATCGTAATAATGATCCAACCGAAAAGAATACCAATCAATACCACGAAGGCTCGCAGCAACTCCCGAAGCACACGCGAGAAACTACTCTGCCCCTCCGGTGTAATCTCGTTTTGGTGCGTCGGAGGATGGTAGGGGTTTTCGTGTTTTCCAGCTTCTTGGTTTTTCGACATTGCTCTGAATTCAAGCCGGAGTGGCAACGATCACTAGCTCAAGTTTTCGTGCTCGACTTCTCCGGCGATTTATCTGCAGCAAAGCTAACTGGTGTGGGAGTCGCAATTCGGATCTTTCCAGCAAATTCGCTGGAACGAATTGATTCTGCAATGCTCTCAGCCTTGCTTTGCGAGTCGCAGAAGCCAAAAACAATCGGCCCCCAACTGCTTTGCCCAACACCTTCCAAGCCACAACGTTTGGCAATTCCTGCAGCTTCTGCGATGGCAGGACTTGAGTACTGGCCGCCTTGCAGGGTCTGAAACATTTGTCCAGCCAACTGCATATATTCGTCAAGAGCACGGCCAAATCGCTGCAAAGAAGCAACCCGATTCAGTTCTTCCATGACTGACCGAGCGATATCTTGCATTGCGTTCTTATTTGGATTGGGATTGCGGCCAATTCTTCCCAGCATGTTAGCTTCCGACTCACCAGCAACAGTCTTTTGTTGCTCTGCTTGCAACAAAACGACTCGCCACTCGGCTGGCAAACTGACCGATTCAGCACGTACATCCCGGCCTCCCTTAGCGTGCAATTCTACCGAGTCTTTCGTTTGAATGCCGGAGTCTAGAATTAGGCCACCGTGTAAAAACCCAGTCAATCCAATTCCAGATCGCAGTCCACGGCCAGATTCTATCGCCAACTCTCGTTCATTCTGCCAAGCACTCGCGTTGGTTGGAAAGTTCACATTGCCTGGAATGCCATTATTCTCATGACTAGGGCGATTTGAATTCAGTTTTTGTAGGAGTCGGAGTCCCGTCGCAACAGCGCACGCAAGCTGTGTTCCTGCGCCGAGTCCATGATGTAGCGGTAGCGATTCCCGGACGTGAATTCCGGAAACCGGTAGGTATTCTTCTTTGTCGCTAGAGAAGTTTGATACGACGCTTTGGATCCGCCCGATCAGCTCCTCCGCGTCTACTGCATTTACCGATTCCGCAATCGTCACTCTTGTTGAAGAGAGTTCTGCCGTTGCATGTCGGTGCAAATCAAAGTCCAGCTGGAATCCTGGATTGCTTAGCATGAGACCAAGCCCTGAGTAACAGCCTTCTTGCTGCTTGCAAAGCTCCATCAGCCCAAAATGGAGCCTGCAACCTGTCTTGATTGCAAGTATGCTCACTGGCCGCTCCAATCATAGCCAGCCAAGTGATTACGCAGCATCGACCATGCGTCGAGCTCAGATTCGCCTGCTGTTTTCTCTATTGGTGATTCCAAGCGTTCAAATTCTTGCTCGACGAACTCTTGGTCCAACAAATGCAACCGAGTGACCAAAATCGTCGCCTCTAGAACCGCGTGCTTAGCTCGATTCCAACCCCAAAATGGACGCATGTCGCCGCGCGAAATCAAGCTTGCCCGAGCCTCACTTCTCGGACTAGAAGTATCCCACTTTTGAATTTTCAAGTGGTACCACTGGCAGGCCGTTTTCAAAATCCAAACATCTTCGCACCACTCGAATTCGAGATCGGGATTCCCTCCTAAGACTAAATCAACGATCAAACGAACATCATCAGTGACATGAAAGGCACATCGCGAATTCCGCCTTAAATTCTGAAACGTCTGCGAACTTTGAAAGGGGCGAAGCAACCAAGTTCTTAAGGCTTCATCAACAACGGGTCCCATCGGAGCGCAATGAGGTTTGCCGTCTTGCCCCTCAGACACCATGATGCCTTCAATGATCAAGCACCCCCGGCCCCACTTGACCAAAAAGAGTACCCTGGGGTGCAATTAAATGGAATGTATCATATTGTTTGGGCGTACTCTGGTTGGAACATGCTCGCCTA
>JBCCEO010000389.1:0-7413 GCA_039030255.1 Planctomycetota bacterium
GGACGTTGGAATGGATGGCTACCTTGAAAAGCCATACACTTTTGAAGAACTCCAAGACGCACTAGCTGCTTTGGAATGGAACGCAGAATAGAAGCACATCAGCAGAAGCAACAGGTGCATTAGCAAGAGTTAAATCGAGTCGAGTGAACACCGACACTGAGGCATGAGTTTTCCCACCACGCTTGCTAGCTTCCAAATCGCCGAGCGATAGTTAGGCAATTTGAGAGATAGGTGGATCCGAACAGATTAAGGTGGTTCAAATAGTGGTATAGCTTGTAAATTTCTACTCGCTCACGCCAACCAGCGTCTAGGGGCCAAGATTCGTTGTAGCTGTCGAAAAACTGCTGCGGAAATCCTCCAAATATTAGTGGCATTGCCAGCTCAGCTTCACGATGTCCTCGATATACGGCTGGGTCAATGAGCACAGCATTACCCTTGCTGTCTGCCAGAAAGTTGCCGCTCCACAAGTCGCCATGCAGCAGTGAGGCGTGAGGGGTTTCTTTGCCCAGGATTCGGTCCAGTCTTTCGCACAAACGGTCCACGCAGCGATAAAGCTCACTGGTTCCAAGCGCGTGCTGTCTGGCGAGGCTCAATTGGAAGCCAAGCCGTTGTTGCGCAAAAAAGTCAAGCCAATTTGTTGAGATAGTATTTGATTGCGGATTGCTGCCCAAGAAGTTGTCTTGATGCCAGCCATAGGAAGGCTCAGCATCTTTAAGATGCATCTGGGCTAGTTGAGATCCGAATTTTCCAAAATCAAGTTGGCCGACTGATTTTTGCCCGATCCATTCCAGTAGGAGGGCCCGCTGACCAGATGCTAGTTGCGTGTGCCCTAGAACTCGCGGTACACGTAACGCCTTTGTATCAGCCAAGGCTCGCAGTCCCTCGGCTTCAATTTCAAATACATTCTGCCCGCTTGATGAGTCGAGGAATTTGGCGAAACAAGATTCGCCATTGCTCAGCTCTAAGCGCATGGCCTGTGCGATACAGCCACCGCCGATCGAATGCCGGTGCAAAATCTGCAGCTGTGGTTCATCGAGTACTTTCGAAAGAAATCTTGCAACTTCGTCCATTCACTCGCCCTTTTTGACTCGAGTTCTCTGCCTCGAATTGTCTTTCTCGTGGGAATCTCGTTTGGCTTCCGCAGTACAGAGAATCTCTTGGACATGATATCCTAAGGAGTCGCCGTTTATGCGAGCGGCGAATAATAATGCTGGGCCATTTTTGCGGACAAGAAACTGCATGAGTCAAATCACTTTCGGTGAAATTCATCTTTGGTGGATAGATCTGTGCAAGCCAGCTTCCTATGTAGACGATCTGCAGGTGTGCTTGTCGAAAGACGAATTGGCTAAGGCGGAAAAATATGTCACCGAGGAGCTTCGCAGGCGTTATATCATCACGCGCGGTACCCTACGGCATTTACTTGCCGGCAGATTGGGTTGCAGCGCAAAGGAATTACAGTTTGGCTATCAGGCATTGGGAAAGCCGCACCTAAGAATGCCGGCTAACCAAAATAAGCCAATCGAGTTCAATGTCAGTCATTCTGGAGATGTGGCGATGATTGCGCTCGGCCAGGTGCCAATTGGTGTGGACGTTGAGCTACACAAAGATCGGATTCGCTATCAATCCTTGGTTCCGCAGATTGTTTCCGAAAGGGAAGCAGAAGCCTGGAGCCAAGTTGCGGCTCCAGAGCGTGATGCTGCCTTGTTGCAAATCTGGGTTTGCAAAGAAGCCTTGCTCAAGGCGATGGGGCTGGGCATCGCGGAAGGCATCAAGAACATGGCTATGCCGCTTCCCATTCCAGCGGAAGCCTTTCATCCGTCCTGGATTAGTCCCGCTCTGCAGTTGCATTTGGAAGAAGATGCCAACTGCCGTTGCAATAATTGGCTTGATACTCAGGCTTGGCAAGTTCAATTGTTGGAGTCACCCTCTCGTTCCTACGCCGCCTTGACGACGCTCGGTTGTCCGAGTCGTGTGGTCGTTCATGGTCAGGAGGATCCGATCGTGATTTTTTCTTAGGCTCTAAACCATGATGGTGCAGAATCATTGTTCTTCGAGTTTCGACGAAAGCGACTTCTAGGTTCGGATGTCCAAGGATGGAGCGGATTTGGCGATCCATTTCGAGTGCGGGAAATGGGAATCATGGACTTGAGTACTCCAAAGGCAAAGTTCAGTTGGTAAAATAGAGTCGGTAGAAATGGCTTTGATCGCACAAATATGCACCAAAATTCAGAAAAACTTGATTGCTACGCGCGGGTAATCACCCCGGAGAATATTGAATTCGAATACGCTCTGGCTGGTCCGCTGCAACGCTTGCCTGCCTTCTTATTTGATGTGGTGGTTCGAGCGGTTGTTTGTTTTGCGCTAATTATCTTCGGCTGGGCGTTGTTTGCTTTTGTCCCCTTTGGCATTCCGATTTACACGATCGGATTGACAATTCTCTTTTTCCTTTTGAGCTGGTTCTACGGGGTTTATTTCGAGACGCGGTTCAATGGCCGCACGCTGGGCAAGATGGTTTTCAAGTTGCGGACCATTTCGGTAGATGGAAGACCGATTAATGCGGCGCAGGCTGGACTGCGAAATATGTTGCGACTGGCCGATCTGAGTTTTCTATTACCGCTTCAGATTTTTGGGAATGATCTACCACCCAATGGTTTTTTTCCAACTTTCGTGGTCGGCATGCTGTGCATGGTCGTAACCAGGCGAATGCAGCGTATTGGTGATCTAGCTGCTGGAACGATGGTGGTTTCAGAGAGTTCCCAGCGTTCACCTTTGAACTTGAAGCCGGAGGACCTGCGTGCTTATGGCCTGGCCGAGCTCATACCGGCCAACTTTCAAGCTTCCGCTTCGCTGGCGAAGACAATTGGCCTATACATGGAAAACAGAAAGCGACTGAGCGCGTTGCGGCGCAATGATGTAGCTCGACATTTGGCTTTACCCCTACTCAGCAAATTCGAAATGATGAAGGATACAAGCCCGGATCTATTACTCTGTGCAATGTATGTGAGGACATTTCTTTCCGAAGGGGAGCGTGAGGAAGGACGGCGTCAGATGCGCATGCAGGATAATCCAGCGTTGGGTACTCCTCGCCCAGCCATGCCCGTTGTGCAAACATCGGCTCCCAGCCCTTTAGCCGTTCCTTTAGGCACTGTATCTCCGCAGTCACCGACGATGGCGGCTGCGGCACCGACACGGCCACAGTCGCCTATCTCCACGGTTCAGACTTCCGCTGATCCGCCAGAATCTACCGGAGCCGAAGGCCAGGACGCCCAGGGGTTGCCACAGGGCAGCCCCGCGCCAAGGCCTAAATCTCCAGATTCCGAACCACCCAGCCCAACTCAATTGTGGGAGTAGGTCAAAGCAATGGCGAACCTTGCCGAGACAATTCAAAACCGCCAAGCAGATTGGCGGCGTTTGGAAATCATGATTAATCGTGTTGCTTCTGGCCGCTTGTCTGCGATCTCTGGTAAACAGCTTGCGGAGATGGGAGATCTCTATCGAGCTGCCTGCGCAGATTTGTCGATGGCAGAACAATATCGCCTTTCGCCTGAAATGGTGAATTATCTGCATCAATTGGTGGGGCGAGCCCACAACACGATCTATCGTTCTCGAAGATTTCAAGTGAACCTATGGTGGGACATGGTGTTTCGTGACGCGCCCCAGCAGATATTTCGCGATCCCTGTGTGCATATCTGTGCAATCCTGTTTTTCGGAATTTTTGCTCTTTCGAGTTACTGTGCTTTTAACGAGGAGAAGTTTCCAGGCTTCGTGGATAATATTGTTGCGCAGGAACAGTTGCGGGATATGGAAGAAGACTGGAGGGAAATGGAATTCGGCCGTGATTTCGGTACCAACCTCATGGCGGTTGCTGGCTACATTCAGCACAACACCTCGATTGGATTGGAGTGTTTTGCAAAAGGGCCGCTAATTCTTCCAGGGCTTTTTACAACGAGTTACAACGCCTGCGTGCTGGGAACCATGTTTGGCTATATGGCAAGGCCCGAGACCGATGGCGGCGACAAGTTCTTAGAGTTTGTAACGGCCCACGGGCCTTTTGAGCTAACAGCTATTGCGTTGGCTGCCGCTGCTGGATTGCGAATCGGAGTTGGAATTCTGATTACCCTGGGGCTACGTCGAATGGATTCGGTGCGCAGAAACGCGATGGCTGCAATTCCAGTGATGACCGCTTCCGGAATACTCTTTTTCCTTGCCGCATGTACGGAAGGCATGCTTTCTCCCAGTGGGTTACCCTATATGTTCAAGGCAGTTTGGGGCATGTTCTGTTCAACGCTGCTTATGTTTTATTTTGTTGTACTTGGCTACCCAACGGAGCGTCCTGGTGCAACTTGATAAAACGGCGATTGTGATTCGACAACGAAATGCTGTCGAGTTATTTGATTTGAGTTTAATGGTGCTGCGTAAGCATTTTGTGCCAATCATTTTAACAAGCGCGTTGTTTGGTCTGCCTTTCGCAGTCTTCAACGGCCTGTCCACCGCATGGATACTCTCAGAGGATTCCTATCTAGTAGCGGAGAATTTGGACAGTCCCCAGGTTTGGTTGCGATGGAGGCATTTGTTTCACAACTGCCTTCTCTTTGTCCTTCAGTTTCAGTTGGTTTCTTTGCCAACCACGATTTTTTTGGGTAATCGAATCTTTTTTGAGCCTGTTGATTTTCGATCGCTAATGGTGAGTCTACGCAAGGTTTTATGGCCAACGATTCTTGTATTAGGCGTCTTCAGGTTTGGGATTCTGTGCCTTTGCATCGAGTATTTCGTAGATCGAAGCACTCTCTGGGATTGGAGCGCTGAGTTCTTCTGGCTGATAATTCCAGCATGTGTCGTATTGTTTCTGCGGGCCGCTTGGCCGTTTGCTCCTGAGATAATCGGCCTGGAGAGATGTCCGCTGAGGAAATCGCACCCAAAGGAAATCACGGTCCGTGAGCGAAGCAATGGATTGCATCGTTTAATGGTTTCGGACAACATCGCCCGTTTCATGGGGGCAGCCATAGTCGGTGGCATGTTTGGTCTAATGATGCTCGCGCTCTCAATTTGGACAAAAGGAATTGTTACCAACGACTGGATGTGGAACGATTGGTGTAACATCATCGTCGTTCCACTTTCTCTCTGGTTTGTTGGTTTGCTAATGACCGTATTTCGCTTTTTGAGCTATTTAGACTCACGGATTCGGCTGGAAGGCTGGGAAATCGAGTTGCGGGTGAAAGCAGAAGCGGCTCGCCTGGTGCGTCCTTCGGTTGCAACTCGTTCGTCCACGTTGGTTGACGATGATTCCCGCGAACAGAAAGCCGAAGGGCAGAAGACGGAGGTATCGAGCACATGACCGACGTATTCAAAGGCCAAGACCAAGATCTAAGATTCCGGGCATGCAGCATTCTTGGGCTGATTGTGTCGCTCGGCTGTGCACTCGCTTCTGGACTTCAGGCCCAAGAGGTTGATGCGGACAAAGCGATGAAATCGGTGGGTTCACCTGATTGGTACGATCGTTCTGAAGATGGCTATTCGGCGCCTGATGTCACACAGGTAGACGATAATTCGATTCGCACTGAGGGTTATAGTTACAAGCCAAGCGCAAAGTCAACCACAAGCACCGGGACTGGATGGACTTGGCCCAGATGGGGCGGTGGAGGGTTCAATCCAGACATCATGACGGGGATTTTTACCATCGTGATCATCCTCTTTGTGGTCGTGCTGTTTGTACTGTTGGCCTATTTCTCAGTCAGAACTTACTTGCCCGCTCGGAATCTGGGCGACTCCAACTTGAAGAAAATAGAGATCGATCCGACGAAAGTGGAGGATTTACCATTCGAGATTTCCAAGCCGACTCATGGAAATCCCTTGGATGAGGCTCGCGCTCTATTGCAGGCCGGAAAGTATCGAGAAGCAATCATTTATCTTTACGGTTATCAGTTATTGGCTCTCGACCAAGCGCGAAAAATTGAACTTCAGCGTGGAAAAACGAACCGCATGTATCTGCGTGAATTGAAAGGCACACCGCGCCTGAGGGAGATCATGGAACTCACGATGTTGATCTTCGAAGATGCATATTTTGGACAACATGAGATCACTCACGAACGGATCATGACAGCTTGGAATGTGCTTGATGAATTCCACCATTTAGCAACACAGGCAACTCCCGCAGGGCAAGTCCGAGGAGGAGTGGCAATCGCATGAGGGGAATTTTATTACACTACAAATATAGAATACTGTGCTTGTTGGCCGTCTTTACCGTTTCAGGTTGCTCTAGCATCGTTCCGGAGTTTGAGCCCTATGGGGCTGTTCAAGGGGTAGACGCCAAGCGTTCGGTCAATGGCCTGTATGTGCACCGGAAAATGTGGGAGTCGACGGGTTCCCGTTGTCTCTATCCCCGAAAATTGTCGCCGCGTTTGGACAACTTTGACAGTATCGTTTTGGTAGGGCAAAGCTTTGGACCTCCTGGCAAAGCTGCACGGGAATGGCTTGAAGACTGGTTGGGACGTGGCAAGAATCGCACTGTGATCTACTTCGGTCGCGATTTCAATGCAGATTTGTACTACCGTAAACGCACCCTAAGCTCCGTACCAACTGATGAGCAGGATCGCGCCAGCATCGACTATGCCATGTCACGTAGCGGCGAATTGCACCTCAGGATGCGTCAAGTTTCTGAGAGTACTTTTTGCAGGTGGTTCTATTACGATACTTCGCAAACGCGAAAGGAATATGGCGCCAGTGATTTCAAAGGGCCCTGGGCCTCTGATCTAGCAGGTTTATCTGGGACATGGCCCGTTGGGATCACACTTCAGCTTCCCGACCGCACGTGGCAGAATCAGTTGCCGACTTGGTTGCAACCGGCAGGGGCCAAGCCGGCTAATCCCTTGCAAGGTGCTTCTGAATTTCTACCCGAGGCAGAAGATGGGAATACAACCTTCAGCGCATGGAGCCAAGATGAGCTGGCTACTAAGGAGATGTGGGATGATGAGTTCGATGACTTGTTTAAGTCGAAGACACTGTTGGCGACAAAAGACGGTCGACCCCTCGTATTCCAATTGAATTCTTTGCAGGAGCCTACCAGCAAGATCATTTTAGTGGCCAACGGTGCTCCTTTTTTAAATGCGTATAATCACATTCAACTTTTAGCGAACGGAAGGTTAATTTCTAAATGAAGGTGTGGTCGTTTAACCAGAGAGATGAGCAAACTATTGCCCCGCATAAGCAAGGTCGCTTCAACTGGTTGCGCACAGACCGACGCTCCACATATTTGGTTGAGCTCTTGGCCGATTACCCGCAAGGGGGTGTATCCACTCACAATTCGGTTGAAAAACAACAGATTGAACGCAATCTTGACCGTGATTTACCGATTGCCATCGCCACGACAGCACTTACCATCGTCGGCTCGCTTGGATTTCCGAGATCGGAAGAGCA
>JBCCEO010000390.1:0-7412 GCA_039030255.1 Planctomycetota bacterium
CGCAAAGCAGACCCTAGCTCAGCGAATGGAACATTATGGGGATTCCGTCAACCCGGAATTATTGAATCTCGAATAACGATTCTAATGCTGCGTCGACAATTGCGGCCGCTAGTTCAATAACAACAATCGACATTGGCAACTTGCGTGCCTTCCACTTCACGATTTTTCTATTCCGACTTTTGGCATAAGTCCATCATGAACAAAACGCTGAGCAGCATTTTATTTCTTTCAATAATTCTGTTTTTCACTGGATGTTCTGGTGCTGGTCGCCCGCGGGGACTGCCGGAAGAAGTAAGCGCCATTAGCTTGGTTGCTTACAACGCCTTGTTGTTCCGTAAAGAAAATGGTCAACTGCCAGAGAACATCGATGACATCGTGAACTTCAAGCAGAATACTCCTCGTGAGGACTCGTGGGGCAACGATTTTCAATTCGAAGTCGAAGGAGAGGAATTTTGGGTAAGGTCTGCTGGTGCAGATAAGTTGCTCCACACTTCGGATGACTTGAGCATTAGGCTTAGCACGGATGGATCTCAGGTGCTCGTCGAAGATAAATAGCACACAACTTTGACATGCGATGGCACGCGAGGTCTTTTCCACTTGCTAACAATCAGGAGACGGCTCATCGCTGCAAAGACCTTTGGTACCATAAATTTTAGCGACGACGAGTATGTTCAACACATAACAAAATGTGTGTGGACTGGCCGAATCGAGCGAGGCACGGGAGTCTGGTTTGATTTTGATATCGAAGCTGAGTTTATCGATAAGTCGAAATTCATTGCGGTGCAATCTCACCTATCTTCATCGGCTTGGACAGGATGTTGCTACGGCTTTCTTGCCGCACCACTCGCGCAGCCACTGCAATGGTCAAACGTGGTCAAGAACACATTCCGCTTCGACAAAGAACCTGCATCGGAGGAATTGCAAGCCTTTATGCTTTACCGCAATTCGCACCAATTGACTGGTGATCACGAGCTAAAGATTCGACGGGAACCCAAAAAGAAAACATTCAAACTAGATTGGTGCGGACAAATCGGCGACTTGGAAAGGCCAGTCGAATATTTCGATAGATTCCAAATCAAACTAACGGGGATCGACTTTGATGGGATACACTTCCCGCCCGGCGTCACGGAACGGGATGCCGTTGAACAAATCGCGCACTATGTTTATCGGCCGGAAGACTATCGTTACAGTAAGAGGAAGGAGGGCGTCGTAATGCTTCCTCCCGCGTCGAAAAAATAGCTTCACTGACAATTTGACTTCTTCCTGCAGCATTTGTATGGAATACCTACCTTACGCGTTCATTCCTCTAGCTGTCTGGGTGTTCGTCTGCATTTGCGGTATTGCACCACTGGTTCTACTGCGATACTCGAATTTCGAGCCCGTTCAAAATCCGATTCCGATATTTGAAAAATCTTTGGAAGTCGTCGACGCGGCATGGCTTCAAGAAGTCGGCTTCAGCGGCAGCCATGCGATCAAGCCGCTCGGAATTGAAATGTCGATTTACACGGATGCTGAGCGTACAACCGTGATCTGTGTCTATTTCGCCGGTGGTCAGCGAGTTGTCGACATTGTCAGCATTCTCCCAGGGAGAATCTCCATAACGACGTCATGCTCGATAGACGGACCACTTTTTGTGTCACCGTCAGGAATGCTATTTCAGGCCTTTGCAAGCAGGGATGCGAAAGAACTTCTGCGGATTCACCGAAATGGAGTAGAGTATCTGACGAAGCAACTGAACGCAGAATTGATTGTTCAAGATGATGTCTCTTGCGAAATGAGATCCTTTATCACCCGCCAATTGAACCACCAGCTGCGTCGTCCTTGGCGCATTTTGGCAATTCCATTCCGCTACGCGATCACGCGATTTACACGTAAGAATCTAACTGTTGCGGAACAGGAACAGAGACGCATCATCGATCTTGAGTCGCTGCGAAGACAGGTGAAAGAACCGTAATAGGCACGGCCAGTTCTTCGTTCGATAACCGCATCTAATCCAGTCGTGTCGGGATAGAAATGGAGTCCGGAGTTGGGCTCAGGAGAAATGGGAACACACAATGAGAGAATCTGCTTATCGGTATCAAACACTTGCCATTGGGTTGCTCCTTGCAATGCCCGCTCCTGTTTCAATCGCACAAGACGAGGATCGCGAAGTAGCGTTGCCTTTCGTCTCATTGGTTCAGCCACCAAGCGTTCCAAAACTCAAACCAAAGCCGCTTTCCGATGAGCGTCGCCGCGAAATTGAAAAGCTAATACGCCAGCTCAGCAACGCTACGCGAAAGGATATCGATCTCAACTTGAGTTACGGTTCGGATTTTGTTCCTGTTGGACACTTCGGTTCCTTTGGTAGCTGGACAGGCAAACCCGTCGAAGGAATTTCAGAATCGGTCAAACGATTGATCGAAATCGGACCTGACTCCATCCCATTCTTGCTGGAGGCTTTGGACGACTCTACTCGAACTGAAATCGTCGTCAAATGTGTCGAACGATCTATGAATGGTGGAATGGTCTTCGATGTTTGGACGCGTGGCAACCCAGTGAATTACAGCGAGCAGAGGATACTGCAGCTCGATCGTCACGGTTTTTCTCCCTCGGCACGTCCCAAGGACGAATTCTTTCTCCCAGAGGACATGGAATCTTACCGAGTCAAAGTCGGCGATGTTGCCTACGCGATTCTCGGCCACATCGTTGGGCGCCGTTACATTTGCCTCACCAGCCCCCACGTGAAATCGAGGGGTGTTATTGTGATCAGTCCAGTGCAGAGCAAAAAGCTGCGCCAGCAGATTCGCGACATTTGGGAGACCGAAAATCCAAAACAAAGGCTACTTGAATCCCTGCTGATCGATTTCTCGACGCGAGGAATTTTGCAATGGGATTCACTCGATTTCTGGGATGTTGGCAATGGTTTTCAAATCGAAGCAGTCAAAAGGCTGCTCTACTATTACCCAAAGATTGCAGCACCTTTGATTGCAGAACGTATTCAGGGCTTGCATGCAGGTGGGGACTTTATGGAAGATAGTGTTCAAAATGGGATAAGATCTGACAACTTGGTCGACTCCATTGCTTGGTCAGATAACCTGGAGGTAAAACGCGCTCTGGCAAAACTGGCGCGGATAGCGATAGATCCAGGGCTGGAAGAAGCGCTGGATCGTGCCGGTATTCGAAAGCCTTAAAGTAGCTTCATCGGAAATGTCGTGCGCCGCGTTACGAAGACAGGCAGTTACGCCTTACAAGTAGGCCGATAACGGTTGTGGCACCGTTACGGCATTTTTGTCGAGGCTAATTGGGATAAATGGCTCAAAGATTTGTTAATATCGATAGCCGCTTTCTCACCGATTACTCGCTTCGGCCTGAGTCTTAAACCCGCCGTAACAGCGCGGCGCTGCGGCGCCCGTTACGAGCCTACTGATCCCAAATAACGAAGAAGATTGCAATCCATGTTCGGCAGGCTATTTCAAAAGCTATTTGGTGCGGATGCAGCCATCGACGCGATTCTTGGGCGCGGACCCCAACGCATTACGCAAGACGAACACAATCGTGTTTATCAAGCAGGCTGTGACCATATCACTCCTTACATTCAGCTTCATGATAACAGTCCCAAGTCGGCGAGATCGGCCAAAGGAAGTGCAGAAGTCCAACGTGGCATCCAGTTGTTGACTTTTATTACTCAGGCAAATCCAGAGAATTGGAGTGCGTACTGGATTATCGGAAAGGCACAACAGGCCCTCGGGGCTACCGAACAAGCTTACGAAGCCTTTCGAGCTTCCTTCGAGATTCAAGACGAGAACGCCGATGTGGCCCGTGAATTCATGTTTGAATGCTTGAATCTCGGTCGCGGTAAAGAAGGCGTCGCCGTGGCTCTTCACGCGGTTGATTTAGAGCCGCGAAACGCAGGTCTAGTTGCAAACCTTGCACTTGCTCATTTGATAAACGCCGATCTTGACGCGGCCGAAGATGCTGTCAATCAATCTCTCGCAATAGACTCCAAAGACAAGATCACCAACGATCTGGCAAAGCTGATCCAGGACGTAAAAGCTGGCCGAGTTGCGCAGCCAAACCGTATGTCGGACCTTCCATGACTATGAGCAACGTTGTGAGCGAGCGCGTTCGCAAAACAAACGCGTTCGTTCCAGCACACAGTGATCTGCTTTTCGAAGGAAAAAGGAAACAACTCGAAAACATGAGTGACGATAACTTGATACCCTTTTTCGTGCCCGCGCTCGGTGCCGTGCTGATCGCGGCTGAGGATAAGAAGGGAGAACCGCTAACTGAAGAAGAAGTGCTGGAGATTCGCGACTCTGCAGTTTGCATGATGGTGCCTCCGGAAAACGTGGCCAAACTTTCCGAATCTCGCGGCTACAAAGATCTTGATCCCGAGAACTGCTGGTACGACTGGCAAATGCTGCGGCGGGAGCTTGATCGAAAGCCCGATTTGGATCCAGGTGCGCGAGTCGATATGGTGCAAGGCTCTGACCCTGCTTACCAAGCATGCGTTTCTAAAGCTCAAGCTACACTGCAGGACTTTCGAGACATGCTCCAAGAGTACGATCCATATTCCTGCCTTATTAAAACGAGGGTGGAGGACGGTGAGCAACATGGATACATCTGGTTATTCAATACCAGAAGGATTGAAATTGGCTTTCAAGCGACGGTGTTCGAGCTTCCGGCTTTCGCTCCCAATCTTGAGATCGGCCAGGAATTGGAAATTGCGGAATCCGAGGTCGTGGATTGGATGATCAACGACGAAGGAACACTCTACGGCGGATTCTCTTTGCGATACCACCGTCAACAACTTCCGCCGGAGGAGCGTCCGGCATTCGACGAACACATCGGTGTCACCAACTACGCCTGATCGATTTCAGCCAATGCAGTCATCCTTCATGCCTGTCCTCAATTCGACCTCATCTCGAAGCTCGTTAAGAGTTTCGAGCGCTCAAGATCTCGGCCCCTCTACAGAAGGCTTTTCGCAGTGTCAGACAACGCAAACATGAAGAACAAGATTACAATCCGAACAATCTTGCTTTGGACCTTCATTGTCGCGCTCATCCTGCCCTATTTCAGCGATCTGTTCCAAGGCAGCAGTTCGCAAGCGCTGAGAGGAATTGAGATGGATAAGGCTGAAATTGAAGGGTGGTTGCAAGAAATTGACCCGACTGTGGACTTAACGGTTGGGTCGGGAAGACGTAGTTCGCCAGAAAGCTTCACGGCAAACATGCAGGGCATGGTCACTTTTGAAACTGCTACACCGTCCAAACTTATGACGCATCTAAAGAAGAAAGTGGAACTCAAATACGAAAAACTTGGTTGGCGCCTTCGAGGATACGGGCGTTCAGGTTCCTCCTTCGACTTCCGCTTGCAAAAAGCCCAAACGCACTATCACCTATATTGCTACAGCAGGCAACCGGAGGTGAGCCAGGCGGAATACTTATCTGCTACTGAGCAACAGGGTTTCGAGCTATTGATTATCCAGATTGGTTACACGAAATAGACTCGATTCGTTTTCTGGCGGCTATAGCCTCGTTAAGGCTTCTTCCTTGGGGTGATCCAGAACATCATGCCACGCGAATTCCCTTCAGGATCGCTATAGGTTGTCGGTGAACTCGGCTCGTCCAAACGACGTTGATGTAGGATTATTGGCTCGTCGAAATCGTAGAGTTCTCGCCCGACTTGAGCAGCCGTCTTGAGTGATGCCGAACCCGATAAGAATTCATTACGTGACTTTTTGCTGGGATGAACTGAGACATTTCCGTTGCCAAAGTCCATTCTCAACACGTATCCAGAATCTAGGTCGCTCTAGACCGATGCAGTTATCAACACTCCATTCGGCTCGGAAGGTATCACAAGCCCGCTCGTCGATGCCGAAGGAACGCCCTCTTGTGGTATCTCACCATCGATGATTCCCGCGTCAAACAGCGTGCCAGGCGGAGCGTAAACCCGCCATCGCCAACAGTAAGGATCGGCCGTAGGAACTTGGATGAAATTGACCTTCGAATAATCCTCTGGAACGAGATGCCCTGATTCAATTCGCAGAATGTTGACTTCGCGACGCAAGGCCATGTTTTGAAGCTGGAGCACGACGATGGCTAGTACTAAAGCCAGCAGACCGGTGGAAACCAGAATGGTACGTAAACTAAAACGCATCATCTAGCACGTTCCAACCAAAGCCGAATAAGTTCCTCCGGCCAATACCGGCTCGGCTGTGGAATGTTGTAGTATGGCGAGTGCTGAGCAACCAAAAGAGGGAAGAACCCAAGCGTCAGCACGCCGTTAGGCAGATGTTTCCGGCTCACGAAAGTCGTTGCTTCGTACAGTTCCGCGCCAGGAAACAACTTATCTGGCAACTTGAGACCGAACGTACGCACATACTCGTCTGTAATGTTCTCCGCAAATTCTTTAAGGTCCGGATCCGAGGGCTCCGTACCTTTCAGCTGATACAGTGCCTTGGACGCTTGCCCAATATCAGCAATCTCGACCACCTGCCTCGGGTTCGGTGCAAATACGACCGATGCCGGACAATCATGCTCCCCAGGCTCGAAAAGCTGTCTGTTGGCTTGCACCAGATGCGCCCAAACGACTACGCCATCGGTTAACAGTTGTTTACTATTCGCGAAAAGCCCGTAAAGCTGATCTGATTTCTTGCACCACGATGGCCTTTTGACATTTAAATAGAACCTACGTTGAAACCAAGACAATTTCCTGAATCCAGGCTCACCAAAGTTTGCTCTGGCCTGATCAATAAGATGTTGCATTCGTAACCCATTCGAGCAAATTAGGTCGGCAATCCCTCGGCACACTACGCAAGCTCATTCGAGGTTGAATGCCTGCAAGCTCGGTGTCTAGCTAAGCTCTACTATAAGTTAGCTCTTTCGGCCAGACGCAAGGAGCAGCATATGCCGAAGTGTCCGCAGTATCAACACTGCCACGACCATTGCGACAACTGCGGTCGCTAGATTGGCCCAGATCGATGGCCAGTGAATTACCATTCCATGGATAGGATGAATGATTGCCACAGCCATTGGCCAGCCTTGCTCTACGATGGTAATGCCTGAACCGACATCGCGTTGCAGCAGGTTCACAAAAGCGAGTACCGCTGCGGTCGCAATCAACACAAAGAGATCGGATATCGAAAGTTGGATTCGCAGCAATTTGCTTTTCCCCAAACTGTTCCTCACTCGGCGTGCAAAATTCAACTTGCGAAAATAGCCTCGTGTATCTCTTTCTTAAGTCACGTTCTTCCGGGCATGGAGAATTAATCGTCATCCAATTGGATCAGCTTGAGATCCGAAACAATCCGGTTGTCTGGAAGTGCCCCACGGATGTGTGCCATGACTTCTAGCTTGCTGGCATCATCACCAATGCTTTCGACTTGGACTGCTTCGATTGTGCCGTCCAATTGCCGGACAACAACGAAAACG
>JBCCEO010000391.1:0-7384 GCA_039030255.1 Planctomycetota bacterium
CCATCCGGTGACGACTCAGCGGAAGGAGAATCCGGGGATAATTCCGAAGAGGACTCCATTTCGGAAGGACAAAATTCTGAAGGTAACGACTCCGAGGGAAGCTCGGAAGGATCGGAATCAGAAGGAGAGAATTCGGAAGGATCAGACTCAGAAGGAAGCAATTCTGAAGGCGAGAATTCTGAAGGTGAGAATTCCGAAGGAGGAAGTGAGTCGGAAGGGGGAGAGCAGGAGACTGGGGAACAAAACGGAGAACCCAAGGAGTCTAAGGAAGGTGGAGATTCGGATAGCGATGATTCCGGAGAGAATGCAGGCGAACAAGAAGGTCAGCAGGGACAACAAGGTCAAGACGGACAACAAGGTCAAGACGGACAGCAAGGACAACAGGGACAGCAAGGACAGCAAGGGCAGCAGGGACAACAAGGCCAACAAGGTCAGCAGCAGCCGCAGACTCCTTCGGAACGCGCGCAGCAACGAATCCAACAAGCTCAGCAGAAGATGAAGGATGCTCAGCAGGCCCTCGAAGAAGCTGAGCGGGATAAGGCGATTGAGGATCAGTTGGCCGCTGAAGAAAAGCTGCGCGAAGCAATCGAGGAATTGGAGGAAATCCTGCGGCAGTTGCGGGAGGAGGAAATTGAGCGCGCTTTGGCTTCATTGGAAGAACGCTTTCGCCGGATGCTCGAAATGCAAAACAAAGTCCTGGAAGAATCAGAACGCCTTTTAGCGATTGCCGGAGAAGGTGGAAATAGACAAGTAGAAATTCGGGCCAATAAATTATCGCTTCAAGAGAAGACCATTTTGGCTGAGGGCGAACGAGCTTATCTGTTACTCCGCGAGGAAGGCTCAAGCTCAGCGTTTCCCGAAGCCGTCGAGCAATTGAACGCCGATATTGCTAAAGTCGAATCTCGTTTGCAAAAAGGACAGGTAGATCAATTGACGATCGCTATCGAAGAGTCCATCGTGAGTGCTTTGGAAGAGATGGTAGAAGCTTTGGTGGCAGTCCAAGAAGAAAACGAGAAGAAAAAGCAGCAGCAAAATCAAGGCGGCGGGCAGCAAATGCAATCTGGCGACCAGCCACTAGTCGATAAACTTGCAGAACTGCGTTTGATCAAGACGCTGCAGCAGAGGGTGAATAGGCGAACGAATTCGATGTCCAAGATGCTGGCCGACCCGGCCGACGTTATCGGGCAGGCCGAAGGCGAAGATATTTTGTCGGAGCTGCGAGAACTTTCCTCCCGTCAGTCGCGAATTGTCGATGTGACGAAAAACTTGCTGAAGGACGAAAATTGATCCAGAGCTACCAAGGCTGAATCTAATTAAAGCTGTATTTATCTACACACCGGTCCAGCCTTAAATTCTTGGCCCAGTCTCTTGCTATTGATGGCTGCAAAAGTACGAGCTTTCTCGTAAAGCCCATTCTATGCACGCTCAAGTCGCCTGCCCGAAAACAGAGGAATCGAGTACGATGACCGCGTGCTATTTTTGCCCAGTGCAATAGCTCGATCATTCACCTCTCCGATCCTAAGATTCTTCCAGAGCAATGCAAAAATCAAAAGTAGCTATCGTCGGCCTTGGTACGGTTGGAAGCGGCGTGGCCCGATTGCTATTAGATCACGGTGATCGCACGGCGAGGCATGCTGGGCGTACCCTTTGGCTCGAAAAAGCAGTTGTGCGGGATCTCGAAAAGGCACGCGACTGCGACCTTCCAAAGGGCGTCCTGACCGATAGCTTGGATGAAGTGCTTGACGACCCTGAGATTCAAGTTGTAGCCCAATTGATCGGCGGTTTGGAACCGGCCCGTTCGATCATGCTTCGGTTGTTGGAGGCGGGCAAAAACGTCGTCACTGCCAACAAGGCTCTGTTGGCCGAGCATGGTCCAGAGCTCTTTGATCGAGCACGGGAACTTGGGCAGTGCATTGCCTTTGAGGCGGCGGTGGCAGGTGGCATTCCAATCATTACGAATGTGAGCCAGTGTCTTTCGGCCAACCAAGTTCATTCATTGCAAGGTATCTTGAATGGGACATGTAACTACATCGTTTCTGAGATGGATCAAAAGGGGCGAAGCTATGCAGAGGCACTGAAATCGGCTCAAGAGCTCGGGTTTGCTGAGGCGGACCCGACCATGGACGTTGACGGAACAGACTCCGTGCAGAAGCTCGCCATCCTAGCCCACTTGGCCTTCGGCGCCCGAATCAAGTGGCGGGATATTCCCTGCGTCGGCATCGATTCGCTGCAGATCAAGGATTTGGATTTTGCCCGAGAACTTGGTTACCGCATAAAGCTGATCGCGCACGCGAGACTCGCGCCAGAAGGATTGGAGCTAAGCGTTTCGCCCACGCTGATTCGTAAAGGGAAACCTCTAGCCGAGGTGCTTGCAAATTACAACGCGATCAACGTAGTGGGCGACGCGGTCGGCGATGTCTTCTTTCATGGGCAGGGAGCCGGGCAAATGCCAACTGCTTCTGCCGTGGTGGCCGACATGATTGATACGGCAGTTGGACGAACACCGATTACCTTTAAGACACTAGAACTTTGGAGTAGCCGCGAGTCGAAAGTCAGCCTGCGGCCGAACGAAGATTTGCCAGGCCGCTTCTACATGCGATTCGAAGTTGAGGATCAGCCAGGAGTGATGGCTCAGATTACGTCGATCCTGGGTGAAGAAGGGCTTTCGATTTCTTCGGTAATCCAGCACGAATCACAGGCGATTGGAAATTCACAAGTGGTGCAATTAGTAATTATGACGCACGAAGCATCGGAGTCGGCTGCCAGCAAGGCAGTTCGATGCATTACCGAGTTGCCAATCGTTGGCAACGAAAGTGTGCGCATGCGAGTCATGGAAGAACGCCGTCGAGACAGCAATTGAATCGGTGAGTTGAGAACATGGCTGGTGTCAAGCCAACCGCAAAAAAATAGGCAATAGGATTCATGAAATACGCGATCATCATTCCCGATGGATGCTCCGACTTTTCCATGGAGGAGCTCGACGATCGGACGCCTCTGCAAGCTGCCAATATTCCTCACATGGATGCTGTTGCGGCTCAGGGAAAAGTTGGCAGAACGGACAATACGCCTTTGCATTTGCCCGCCGGTAGTGAAGTCGCCAATATGGTGCTCTTTGGTTACGATCCCGATCAATATTTTACGGGCCGAGCACCCATTGAAGCGGCAGCCCAAGGAATTGAACTCGGAGAACATGATTGGGCCGTGCGCTGCAATATGGTGACCGTGCTCGATCAAATCATGGTCGACTTTACGGCAGGCCACATTTCGACCGAAGAGTCGAAACAGTTGTTGGAGTCCTTGTCGGCTGAGATTGAAGATGTGACGCTGGAGTTTGTGCCTGGTGTCTCCTACCGCAATTTGTTGATCTACCGTGGTAGTGCGGACCGACCTGCTCCATTTTCCCTCGATACGCGGACACGCGCTCCTCATGACCTTACGGACTTGCCGGTCACCGACGATTACCCGCGAGGTCCGGGCAGTGATTTGTTGACTGATTTGATGCAACGATCTGTTCCTATCTTTGCCGAGCATGCGGTGAATAAGCAGCGTGTTGCAGACGGGAGGAAAGCTTGTACTAATGTGTGGCTGTGGGGACAAGGCGGAAGTCCTGTTCTACCGTCCTTTGAATCACGATTCGGTTTGCAAGGCGTCATGATCACGGCCGTGGATCTCTTGCGGGGGCTGGCGGCACTCGTGGGCTGGGATCGCATCGAAGTGGAAGGGGCGACCGGTTATCTTGACACCAATTATGCCGGCAAGGGGCAAGCGGCCGTGGAGGCCCTCGATAAATACGACGTGGTTTGCGTGCATGTTGAAGCCACCGACGAAGCTTCTCACGAAGGTCGCGTGGAGGAAAAGATCAAGGCCCTGGAAGCCATTGACGAACACGTGGTGGCGCCAGTTCATGAAAAACTGAAGAGTTGCGGCGACTACCGCTTGCTGGTTCTGCCTGATCATCCGACTCCCTGCTCAACCAAAAAACACACGCACGGTGCCGTTCCACTAGCCGTTTGCGGTAGTGACATTTCCGCTTCAGCTAAGAGCTACAGCGAGGTGGTTGCCGACGATTCGGATATCTCGTTCGAACGAGGCTGGGAAATGATGGAGCACTTTATCAAGGGCTCGTGGTAGTCAGATCACCGTAGCGAACAGAATCAATTGGCCTAAGTGTGACGCGACTGCACTAAAGGGTTACATTGTCGCTGCAGACTCTGAGTTGCCTGACGCCGCGATCGAGCACTTCTGAAATTTGTTAGCCACGCTACAATTGCACTTTCTGCGTGGCAATTCCCTCCTTCACGCCGCCGATTTCATTTTCAACTCTTCGTAAGTCTAAGAAAGCGACTTTTATGCCCTTGGTAGTGCAAAAATTTGGTGGGACCAGCGTTGCCGATACTGAAAAGATCATGGCTGCGGCTCGTAAGGCGATTCGGGCGCAGCAGGATGGCAAGCAAGTTGTGGTTGTGGTCAGTGCGATGGGGCATAACACGGACCACTTGGTTGATTTGGCAGGCCAGTTGAGCGACGATCCGCCGGCGCGTGAGATGGACATGCTGCTCTCCACGGGTGAGCAAGTAAGCGTGGCGTTGATGGCCATGGCTGTGCACTCGCTTGGTTACAAGGCGGTAAGTCTTACCGGTGCACAGATGGGAATTCAGACCGATAGCTCTTTCACGAAGGCCAGGATTCGTTCGATTTCAGCGGATCGAATCAACAAGCTACTTGCCGACGGAAACATTGTCATCGCCGCAGGTTTTCAGGGCATCGACGAAGACTTCAACATTACTACCCTCGGGCGAGGTGGAAGTGACACGACAGCGGTAGCACTGGCCGCTGTACTGCACGCGGATGCATGCGAGATTCATACCGATGTTGATGGCGTTTACACCACGGACCCAAGGCATTTGCCTGAAGCGCGACAAATGAGTCAGATCAGCTATGACGAAATGCTGGAGTTTGCCAGCTTGGGTGCTGGTGTGATGCACAATCGATCCATTGAGTTCGCCAAGAAATACGATGTCCCAATCCACGTGCGATCTAGCTTCAGTGATACCAAGGGAACGTTAATTGTGGATCGCGGCGAGTCGAAATCGGCGCCCGTGTGTGGCGCCGCGATGACAAAAGACGAGGCGCGTATCACGATTCAGGGTGTTCCAGACAAGCCTGGATCGAGTAGCACGATTTTCAAACTGATGGCGGAGAACAGAATCACAGTCGATATGATCGTGCAGAATATAGGCCAGCAAGATCGAGCAGATATTTCTTTTACGGTTCCGAGCGAGGAACTGAAGCAAGCGGTCAAGACAGTGGCTGAGGCCGTTGAGGTTGTGGGTGCCACCGGGTTTACGCAAGACGATCAAGTGTCGAAGGTCTCGGTTGTTGGACTAGGGATGGCGGAGCAAACGGGTGTCGCTCAAGAAATGTTTCGGGGACTCGCCGAAGCGGAAATCAACATTCAAATGATCACAACTAGTGAGATCAAAATCTCAGTCTTAGTCGAACGAGCCCAAGCTCAAGCAGCCCTTCGCGTCGTGCATCAGCGATTTGATTTGCAGCAGCCACCAGCGGATGCAGCCGATTGGGACAAGTTGCCAGAGCGCAAGGCGAGTCAAGCAGATATTGAGAAGTTGGTTGCGGATTTGAAGATCGCTGACATGGAGCAACTCAGCCTCAGTGATATTTCGCTCAGCGATGATCAAGCCCGAGTGACATTGCTCGGTGTGCCCGATTCACCAGGAGTCGCGGCCGAAATCTTTGAAGCGATTGCCGATGCAGGGATTTTCGTCGACATGATCGTCCAGAGTTATGATGGCTACCAACGTAAGACGGCCATCAGTTTTACGATTCCACGTTCCCAATTCGAATTGGGGCAACGCGTTGCTCAGGAGTTACAGGAGCGGCACGATGTTCAACGCGTGCTTTGTAGTGAGGATATCGTCAAACTTTCCGTGCGTGGCATTGGACTGCGGAGCCATACTTCGGTTGCTATTGGCATGTTCGAAGTTTTGGCCGATCAAGCGATCAACGTGGAGATGGTGAACACGAGTGAGTTGAGCGTCAACGTCGTCGTGCAAAGCAAGTCAGGCGGGCCTGCACTGAAATGCTTGACGAAGAAGTTTGCAGAGAATCTGATTTAGTCGTCGGCAGACTCCCTCCCCGTCGCTCTGGCTCCGACCCTTGTATGTTGGTGGCTGACTGTTATAGCTCATTGTTTTTAAAATCGGAGCAACTAGCCATTGTCGCTCTCTGGCTAGTTGCGGAGTGTGAGATCGTTCCGACCCTGGGGACGTTATAAGCCCGCTAGGAGCTGGATCCGCACTTCGCTCGCTCCGAGAGTCCTTAAAACCCGAACAGTCGCTTGGGACACTAAGATCCCGCATTTGCAAGGAAGGGTCAAAGACCATGAAAGATTATCATACGACAGACAGCGTCGCTACCTTTGGGATCGATATCGCTTCCAGGGTACATGCCTGTGATACTTCCGACGGAGAGAATTCATTCACGTTTAACAATAACCGCACAGGATTCCAAAAACTTTTGAAGCGAATCCGAAAAGCAGGAATTGAGCGTGTTGTTATGGAGGCGACAGGTGGCTTTGAAACCGACCTGGTAATATTTCTGCAAAGCCAGAATATTTCCGTTTGTGTTTGCAATCCACGTCAGGTGCGTGACTTTGCAAAATCGCAAGGCATGCTGGAGAAAAACGACGCCATCGATGCACGCATGATTGCTAGGTACGGCGAAGTAAGTGCGCCCAAAAATGCGCCAATCCTAAGCAAAAACGACTATTTGAGACTCGAGCTCAATGCCCGGAGGAGTCAATTGGTCAAGAACGGCCGAAATGAATCGAAAGGGAAGAGCGCGAAACAAGGCAATCCGTGACTCTATCGACGCCATGATAGACGTGCTCGATCAACAAATCCGAGAAGTCGAAGAGCAGATGGATGCACTGGATGCTAAGTGTGAGGCAATGACGCGCAAGAGGAAGATCCTCAAGTCGGCGAAAGGAATCGGCGATGTCACTACTCGAACGTTGCTGTACGAAATACCTGAACTCGGCGAGCTCAATAGGCGGCAAGTTGCAAAGCTTGTCGGCCTCGCTCCGTTCGTCCATGAAAGCGGTAAACTGAAAGGCAAAAGCGCAATTGGTAAAGGACGTAAAGGTCCGCGGTGCGCTCTCTACATGGCAACGCTTAGCGCGAAGAAATACAACCCTCAAATAAGAGCATTTTACGAACGCTTGATCAGTAAAGGAAAAACGCCTAAGGTTGCCATCGCCGCAGCGATGAGAAAACTACTGGTAACCCTAAACGCAATGGTAAAAAACAATGAGCTGTGGCAGTCAGCCACCTAAAAACGGTTGACGCCAAACACAGTCGCTCCC
>JBCCEO010000392.1:0-7370 GCA_039030255.1 Planctomycetota bacterium
GGGCTGCTTTGGATCAACCTCCAAGCATTGCACCAGCAGAATTGTCGTAAAGGACTTGCGTTCCAATTTTGAGTTCTTAAAGAGCTTGCCGATAACGGGAACCTTACCCAAGACTGGCACACGGCTTTCTGAACGGAACTCACGAATACGCTTTTTTCCATTCATGGCGAACATCTCGCCAATGCGGATACTTTCGAAAAACGAAAGGGATGTCGTGTTTAGGGAAGGCTGCTGGACGGTGAACTCCTTCCCTTCCGTCTTTAGCGTAAAGTCTTGTACTTCGCCATCCAAAGAGGACTCTCGATACTTGACGCTCAAGTCGACCTTCCCATTCTCATGGCTTATGGCCAGCAGGTTCAGTGAGATACCATCTTGGATCACTGTCGTTTTTGGATGCCAAGTTGGCTTGCCGCCCTCGGGCTTATCAACGCGTTCCATCGCAGTAATAAACTCTTTTTCGGATCCGAGGAAAACTTGCTCTTCCTTTCCTTGGGTCAGGATAAATCTTGGCGCAGCCACGATTGTTCCACTCGCCAGCAAGTTCTTGATCTCTTTCACCGCAAGGTTTTGCTTTTTCCGAAAGGAAATTGATGCGTCCGCTCCCGCGGCTGAGATTGCTGAAGTGAGGCGGCCATCAACATCGTTGAACGTGGCATTAGCAACATCAACGGCCTCACTTTCTGTGGGCCTGACTTGCATACCACCCAGCAGCTGCCAATCTTCGACAAGCGCCTCGACTTGCTCGCTGGGAATCTCAACGATCCTAACTTGGCACTCAAGCTTTTTAGTGGGCGGTTTCGCCGGAGTTGTTTCTTGCGCTTGAGAACTAGAAACCGCGCAGATAAACCCAAACAACACGTTTGAAATGTAGAGCAAAGTGCGTGGAGAACAAAATCCTTGTCCGAAGCACATGATCCTCTCCTACAATGAGTTAGCAATATCTTCTGTCACGCTGGTTGTTGCTTTTAGCAGGGTTGCTCATTCAATTCCAGCCGTCAATTCATTACGCCAGCAATAAGACGTTCCGAAAAGAAAAAATCGTGCTCAGGTCGATACCCCAAGCACGATTGTTGATAGTCAACTTTTTGAGGAGCTCGCCGTTCTACTTACTTTCGCCCTTATTCGTTTTAGGAAGTGCTGGCAGCAGTTTGCCTTCTACTCCTAGATCCGATTTGACCTTACCTTCTTCGAGGGTATAGCTGGCTGAAGGCGCAGAATACTGAACTTTATCCTCTAGATAGTATGGGGCTGGCTTTGTCCCTACGGCTTTGGCATAAGGTGCAGGAACCAATGCATTATTTGGAGAACCTTCATAATCTATTGGGAGCAATTCGATGCTTCCGTCAGGATTCGCAACTTCCAAAGCATGCGGTAGCGCGAAAAAGTCTCTAGGGCCCCGTTTTGTGTAATACGGATAGGGCTCTGCAGTGGCTGTCGCTCCAATTCGATTGCTGGGATCCTCGGACTTCAAAGTAGTCTTTTGTTCAACCTCGCTAGGCCTGACTTTCTTGCATCGAATCAAGAAAATTGGCGTCACTTGTTCTGTTGCAACTCCAACGTTCTTAAAGAGTCTGTTTACATAGGGGACCTTGCTCAGGAACGGGACACCCTGCTCAACGCGGTGTTCTTTGACTTGAGGTCGCCCACTGACCGCCAAGTAGGTTTCTGTAGGAATGGATGCAGTGAATGCGATTTCATTCATGTCGATCACCGGCTGTTGAACTGTAACTTCCTCACCCTCCTTTTCGAAAGTAAAGGTATCCACCGACTCAATCTTAGACTGACGATATTCGACTTGTAACGCCACACTTTCATTGGGTCCCAGCTTGCCAATGTATTCCATCTCGATGCCTTCAACGACAATCTCAATTTTGGGTTGAGCGGCGGACTTGCCACCGGATCGAATAATTTCGACATCGGTGACGAAAGGCCGCTCCGAGCCCACCATGAAAGTTCCGGGCATTCCGTTCATAATCGTGATTTTGGGCGTTGAAAGAACGTTACCGCCTTGAAACATTTCTTGAATATTTGAGTCTTGGGCAAGCAGTTTCATACGGAAGGGTGAGTCTTCTTTGGATTCACTAAAGCTTGCGGGCACGACTTCTTTGGCTGGCTCTTGACCTAGCTGGCCCCAATTGCTGATTACCTCTGCTACTCGTGCAGTAGGCATCTCAATGATTTGTACATCGACTTGCAAGAGCGACAGGCCAAACTCGGCAACGTGATTCAAATGTTGCTTCACGTCCTCTAACGTTTTCTTGGACCCAAGCACGTAGAGATTTTCACCTACGATCTTGGCTTTCGGATCGCCGCCACCAAGTCCAATTTTTCGACCTGTGCTCGTGTCTCTAGTATTGAACTTGAGATCGATTCCTTGCTCGCTTGGCACATGCAAAGAACCAAGTAGCATTTGTTTTGCTTCCTTCTTGCTGATCTGCTCGATGGTGCGCAATCTTTCCAAGACTTTGGCAACTCCGAAGCGCTCGACCTGCAGGTCCACCTCTTCTAGGAAAGCCATATCGACCGAGATTTTTACCTTGTCTGCTTGGATCGCAGCAGGTGCATCCTGAGATTCCTGGTTTGCTGGCGGATTCGCCGCCGTTTGATCATTTGATTGGGCCTTGGGCGCAAACCATAACTTTTCCCACTCAGTTTCCTTTGAGTCGCCCGAGTTTGGAGCCCGCACCTTTTTTGGTTTTGGCAACCGTTCCTGAGGTGAAACAGGTTCTTGGGCCAATGTAAATGCTGCACCGGGCAAGCAGATACAGCAACCTAACAATAAAACTGGAACGGCCCAACGCGGGGCACGTGCTCGACATCCTTGTCCAAAACGCATAATCCTCTCCAATCGTTTTGCAGTAACTTCCACAGGACGCACTCCCGGCAACAACGGCGCTGCCTTGAGTGTTGTCTTTCTTTCTAAAACATCTAAGAGTACGCGTGCATAGACGCGTGGCTCAATTCGTAGGCTGGCGACGGTTTCTTCATCGCAACAGCGCTCTGTCTCATGCTGAAATCTTCGGGCGGCCCACCAAGCCAGTGGGTTCCACCAACTCAATGCAGTGGCCAAGGCTTGAATGGCCGACCACCAAAGATCCCCGCGCCGCAAGTGCACGAGTTCATGCCCGATGAGGGCTTTTAATTGCTCGCGCGATGATTCTTCAGCAATCACTCGCGGCAGCAGAATTGTTGGGCGTATTAAGCCAATGATTGCTGGCCCCAGCAGAGCATCCACGACTTGGATCTCTACTTGGCGACGAATTCTCAGTCGTTTTGCGAGACGCGTTGCAAGTGGTTGCAATTGTTGATTCAAACGGCTAGTACTTGGATCTTGCGTCTTCTTTAGCCTGCGCACCAGTAGCAGAAAGTTCGTCAAACGGAGAGCAAGAACAAGCGCAACAATCGTACTAGATGCGGCCCAAGCGAATGTCCATGGATATCGCAGCATAAAACTGAGAACGTTTGCCCCTGCGACGTTGAAACTAGTAGATGTGTTTGATTTTTCATTTCTCGCACTTTCGATGCCTTGGGCCTCATCTGAGTTGGCCAAACGCTCCTTCGAAACAGCTGATTTCTCAAGTGGATCTGCGAATGCTAGGCTTTGGTCGCGATTCGCAAGCTTGTGTGAACTTTCGAAACGCACAATTCTCTGTGGAGTATCATCTTCGACCGGCGTTGCTGCCCAGCTTGCAATCCAAGAGAATGGACTGGCAGGGCTGGCAACTAGCGGGGGCGTAATGCACTTTAGTAGTACAAGAGCCCACAGGAGATGTGCTAAATGAGCTCGATTGCGAGCATATCGACTGACAAGGAACGAAACCAAAATCGCCAATATTGAAACTTGTACTGCATGCAGTAGAAACAAATTGAAAACCTGTCCGTTGCTCATGACTTGCTTCCTTTCCCGTCTGTGGCTTCCGAATCATCGGACTCTAGTCGATCGATTAGCTGCCGCAGCTCTTCAATATCCGCAGCGTTCATGCCACGTTCTTCGATCAGGTGCCGAACCAGCGGCATTGAGTTTCCGCCAAAGAGTCGCTCCACCAAGTCGTCAACCGTTTCGCGAATCACCGTTTTAGGTCGAGCCGTTGCGGAATAGACGCGGGTTCGTCCATTCAGCTTTGAAGAGGCGTATCCTTTGCTTTCAATGCGACGCAGAAAAGTCTGAACCGTTGCGAAATCCGCTTCACGGTATTCTGTAATCGCCTCGTGGATCTCGCGGACCGTCGCCGGACCAATTTCCCAGAGCAGGCGTGCAACTTCCATTTCACTCTTGGAAAGAGCGGGTCTTTCGACCATCGGAGACTCCTTTCAATCCTATGCCGTACAAACGTACGTGAATTATATCCGTACATTTGTACGGCCAGCAAGAGCATTTTTTTGATTGCTTTCCTCGAGGAGACGACCATTCCACGCGCAGTCTTAAGAAGATGCCGGAACCAAACTGCACAGCATCAAGGCCGAGCTTGCTCAAGACCATTTGCGGTATTGGCAACAACGGATAAGATTGCTGAATTACAGCCTGAGTTGAAGCGAAATACACCCATAAAACGGTTCAACCTCGCCTGCAACTCAGCAAAACGCCGAGTTCTACTCGATCTACTAAAGACGACTCATGACGAAACACATTTTTGTGACTGGCGGCGTAGTCAGTTCTATCGGAAAAGGATTGACCAGTGCATCCATCGGCATGCTGCTGGAAGCCCGCGGACTCAAAGTTCGGATGCAAAAGCTTGATCCGTACATCAACGTCGATCCTGGCACGATGAGTCCCTACCAGCATGGCGAAGTCTATGTGCTGGATGATGGAAGCGAAACGGACCTAGACCTGGGTCACTACGAACGCTTCACCGATGGCCCCCTGACCCGCGATTCCAATTACACCACGGGTCAAATCTACCTGAGCGTGATTGAGAAGGAACGCAAGGGTCAGTTCCTGGGCAAGACCGTTCAAGTCATTCCGCACATTACGGACGAGATCAAGAGTGTCATTCGCAAAGTTGGTGAGCAAGACGTCGATGTTGTCATCACCGAAATTGGGGGCACGGTAGGCGACATCGAAAGCTTGCCATTCTTAGAAGCCATTCGCCAGTATCCCTTGATTGCTGGCAAGGAAAACTGTTTGTTCATTCACCTTACCTTGGTGCCATACTTGAAGGCAGCTGGCGAGCTAAAAACCAAACCGACGCAGCATTCCGTCGGACAACTGCGGCAAATCGGAATTCAGCCCGACATCTTGATTTGCCGCTGCGAGCAATCCATTTCTCGTGACGAACGAGACAAAATCGCCTTGTTCTGCAATCTGCAGCCGCAAGCAGTCATCGAAGAACGCGACAAAGACTTTTCGATCTACGAAGTACCGCTGAGCCTGGTCAGCAACGGTCTCGATGAACAAATCTGTGAACGATTAGGACTCTCCACCACCACACCGGACTTAGAGCCTTACAACGAAATCTTGCATCGACTGCGAAACCCGAAGCATGAAATCAGCATCGCGGTCGTTGGCAAGTACGCGGAACACAAAGACGCGTACAAATCGATTTACGAATCCCTGGATCACGCGGGCATTCACCATCACTCGCAGATTCGAATTGGACGCATCCAAAGTGCGGATATCGAAAATGAAGGTCCCGAATGCTTGCTCAGCGGTTATGACGGGATTCTAGTGCCAGGCGGATTTGGTGAGCGAGGCATTGAAGGCAAAGTTCAAGCCGTTCGCTATGCCCGTGAGAAGGGCATTCCGTTCTTTGGAATATGCCTGGGAATGCAATGTGCCGTGATCGAATACGGGCGCAATGTTGTTGGACTTGAGGACGCTCACTCAACCGAGTTCAACAAAGACACGCAGCACCCCGTGATTTGCTTGCTCGATGAACAGCGTGAAATCACGCAAATGGGCGGCACCATGCGACTTGGTAGCCAGCCCGCTGTCTTGAAAGACGGGACCCATGCTCTGGAAGCATACCAATCGAAGGACATCGCCGAGCGACACCGCCATCGCTACGAATTCAATAACGTCTACCGCCAGCAGTTTTCAGCCAACGGAATGACTTTTGCCGGCACAAGTCCCGATGATGGCTTGGTCGAGATCGTAGAGATCCCTGATCATCCCTGGTTCTGCGCAGTGCAATTTCACCCTGAGTTCAAGTCCAAGCCGACGAAGTCGCACCCCTTGTTTGCTGGCTTCATTTCAGCAGCCATTGAACGCCGCAGCCGAAGAAACAAGAGTTCAGTCGAATCTCCCAGCTCTTCGGATCCCTCCGTCCAAATTCCGTCCTAGTATTTCAAGTGCCAAGTAAGTAGATACCTATGAGCAACGAAGAAGAACCCAAGATCATCATCGACGAAGGATGGAAGGCACAGGTTGAGCGCGAGCGGGAAGAACTCAAGGCGCAGAAGGCGACTGGGGAAGAATCTGGCAATGAGTCAGAAGCTGCAACGGAAGCGTCAGACGCTGCGGCGCAAGCGCCACCAACCGATGTCGACTCGGGGCCAAACAAATCTGATGCACCTGAAACATCCAGTACCGAAGAGGACATGGACGCTGGCCCCCTACCGGAAGCTTCTTTTTCCTTTTTAGTAACGAGTCTGGCTACCCAAGCCGTCATGGCCATGGGCCAGATGCCCGGTCCTGACGGTCAGCCCGCCAAGCCCAACTTGAATCACGCCAAGCACTTTATCGACACACTTGGCGTGCTCGAAGAAAAGACGCAAGGAAACCTCGACGAGGACGAAACCAAGTTCCTGTCAGAAACTTTGCATCAAATCCGCATGATGTTCGTCGCCGTCAGCCAGCAACAATGAATAGTCATCTTTCGCTCCCGCGAAAGCCACGGCAACAATCGCTGGAGTGCAGGCTTCGGCCGCTTCCCATTCATCTGAACCCCTGGCCGTGAGGCCTCGGGCACAAGCGTTGGAGTACAGGCTTTAGCCGCCCGCGTCCCGTGAGGCTGAGAAGTCCGGCCGCCCAAGCGTAGCGCTCGGGGGAACACTAAGTCGACGGGCCGTCATGAGGGCGTTGGCTTTGACGGAGAAACTATGAGGGGGCTTTGATCGAGGAGAAAATTCGGCACACTCGTTGGGAGTTTAAATAGCGTTTTGAAACTTTCACAACGAGGTACCGAACAATGTCTAAGATTATCATGGTTGGCTGCGATTTACATGACAAAAATATGCTGATTCGATATGCAATCGGAAAAGGCAAGCCCGAGCAGCGCGAGTTTGCTAATGAATCACGATCGCCCTTTCGCTGGTCGGCCTAGCTTGCCTTGGTCGAAACCGTGACGGAGACTGATCTGGTTCTCACTAAACCACCGATTCGCGCAGCGAACTTCGTTACATGATCTGCAGGCCAAAACCGGCACGATCGA
>JBCCEO010000393.1:0-7366 GCA_039030255.1 Planctomycetota bacterium
GAGAATCGAAATAAGCTCTTGGCGTTCTCAAAATAGAATTTGTCGACAATATCGTTCGGCGGGACAAGTGTCACCACGACAACCAGTTCCTACCAGTTCCTGAATTGGAACTGAATTTTCGATTATTGTTCACCTTACCAGGCTTCCCCGCGAACCATGTAGCTCCCTCCAAATTTCTATCTCTTGCAATTCCCTGTTCAAACGCCCGGTTATCCTTGAAGGTGTTTCGACCTGAAGCGTAGGGTGTTCTTGGAATGGAGTGCGGTTGGATGATAGGATCGAAATCTAACGACACGCGACGCGGTCGAAAATGGGTCAGGTATTTAAGTAGTTCGACAAATGCACGCACAGCATCCTGGAAGTTGAAAACTTGGAAGAATGGCGAACAAGCCGGTCGAAAATCTCGATGTTCCTATGAAACCCGACGTGGCATGCGCGAAAATAGGGGCGGCTCAAGGCGGCTTTCGGAACTCTGCGATTTCCTCGGTGGGTTTTTTAGAATCAAGGCTTCCTTTCCGGACGAATTCCGCCAATACTTATTGAAACTGAGTGTCATCTAGGTTGCCAAGTTGTTTTCCATTGTAGTGGTACAACATCGGAATTCGCCTTGATGGAAATACTTCCCACCCCAAGCCAGCGATCAGAGTTCGTGAGAACTTGCGTTGCCAGCCAGGGCAAAATTTGATGGCAGCGAATTGTCATCAACACCACGACCTTGAACTGGATAGGAAAGCACTGTGACCAAAACAAACTTCGCTTACCGACAAATTACTTGCTGGCTGCTGCTATTGGTGGCTTGCTGCTCTCTAGTTGGCTGCCCCGATTCAAATAAGCCGGATCCCGACGCGGATTCTGGCTCAGAATCAACGGGTGAAAGTGCTCAAGGGCAAAGCTGGGTGGCTACCACCGGGCATATTGCAGATGCCTTGCGCCGAATTTCCGATGGTGCCAACGTGGACATCAAGCAACTTTGCGGCCCGGGCGTGGACCCACACTCCTACAGTGCAAGCACCGCAGATGTGAAGGCGATGGCGAATTGCAATGCGATCTATTACAACGGCTTCCACCTCGAGGCACGACTCCACGACTTGTTGGAGCATGAGTTTGCAGAGAAAGCTTGGGGAATGGCCGGCGCCTTTCCTGAAGACGCTCGCTTGGACTGGGAAGAAGACGGCGTTATCGATCCAGAAGCACCCTTTGATCCTCACATTTGGAATCACTTGCCAGGTTGGTCCAAGTGCGTCGAAGGCTTGATTGAACAAGTTTGCAAGACGGATCCTGACAACGAAGATCTTTATCGCAAGAATGGCGAAGCTTACGTGGCTGAGATCACCAAAACGCATCAAGAAGCAATCAAGAAATTTGAATCGATTGCGAAGGACAAGCGAGTTCTCGTCAGTGCACACGACGCTTTCAACTACTTTTCAACCGTTTACGAGTTTGAATCCATTGCCGTCCTTGGAATCGGAAACGATGCTGAGGCCGACGTAAAGAGAATGCGTGAAGTTGCGAAAACGGTTTGCGATCGTAAAGTGCCTGTGATCTTTTTGGAGAACATCACGAATCCGAAGGTCACGGAAGCTTTGCAGGAAGCTTGCGAAGCGCAAGACTGGTCAGTCGAAATTGCCGAAAAGCCGCTTTACTCCGACGATCTTGGTGTCGACGCTCCCTTGGATACCTTCCTGGGCGCGTTCGACAGCAACGTCACATTGATCGCTGAGTCGCTCGGAAAATAGGCAGGCAAAACGCCTCAATGGAATCTGCAATCAAGACGCACCAGCTGACGGTTTCCTACGGCGTCAACACTGCACTATGGAATGTTTCGGCTTACATTCCAGCGCATCAAGTCAGTGCAATCATTGGTCCTAACGGGGCGGGCAAAAGTACGCTCCTGAAGGCAATTCTTGGCATGGTTCCGACAGTCAGCGGTGATATCGAAGTCATCGCTGCGGACGGAAAACCTGCCGCAAACCGAGCCGCCGCGGCCTCTTCGATCGGTTACGTTCCGCAGCGAAGCACGGTGGATTGGGACTTTCCGATCACCGTACTCGACTTAGTCTTGATGGGCACTTATCAGCGTTTGCGTTGGTTTCAGCGTCCCGGAAAAATCCAGCGCGAAGAAGCGCTCCATGCGCTAGAAGAAGTCCAGATGCAGGATTTCGCTCGGCGTCAGATCGGGCAACTTTCGGGCGGCCAGCAGCAGCGCGTTTTCTTGGCAAGGGCCTTTGTTCAAAACGCCTCAATCTATTTGTTGGATGAACCCTTTGCGGGCGTCGACGCAAAGACGGAAGCCATGATCGTTGAAATTCTACATCGCTTGCGTGATGCAGGAAAAACCGTATCGCTTGTGCATCACGATTTGACCACTGTGCGTCGATATTTCGATCATGTTATTCTGCTCAACAAACAACTAGTCTCCTGTGGCCCGACCGAGTCGGCTTATACGCCTGAGTACGTGCAGAAGGCTTACGGCGTTGAAGGCATGCAGTTGGACGGTTCGGATAGAAACGGCTCGGATGGGAATGGCTCGGATAGGGACCCTGGCAATGTTTGAGCTGCTGCAGGATTATACGGTGCAAGTCGTCGTTTTTGGTAGCGCGGTGACTGGCGGTACCAGCGGTGCGTTGGGGTGTTTTGCCTATTTGCGTCGCCAAAGTCTGATCGGTGACGTCATTTCGCATTCTTCACTGCTAGGCATCGTCGGTTTTTTTTGGCTGGGTTTCTTGATCGCTGGCGATGGCATCAAGTCACTGTGGCTGCTGATCCCAGGTGCAATCGTTGCGGGCCTCGCAGCGATGCTACTGACGCAATGGATCACCAGCTCAACCAAAATCAAGCCTGATGCAGGTCTGGGGGTCATGCTTGCGATCTTTTTCGGTTCTGGCCTGACCATGCTGCGAATCATCCAGCGTCTGAGTACGCCAATCCCGGGGCATGCAGGTCTGGAGGACTATCTGTTTGGGATGGCAGCGGCGATGACTAGGAGTGACTTGTGGATGATCGGCCTGCTAACCGTCGTTTCCTTTCTATGTGTACTTGGCAGTTGGACACGATTGAAGATTCTAACCTTCGACGCCGAGTACGCTGCTGGACTTGGTCTTTCAACGCGACTGTGGGAATTCCTCATGCTTGGGCTGCTGGTCATCGGCATCGTTATCGGGCTGCAGATTGTTGGAGTGGTCTTGATGGTTGCGATGTTAATTGCACCAGCTAGTGCGGCTCGCCAATGGACGAATTCGCTGGGGAGCATGATGGCTTTGGCTGCGGTCATTGGCTCTGCTTGTGCGGGTGCGGGAGCATTGATTAGTTCTGCTAAAAGCGGCATGCCAACCGGCCCCGTAATTGTTATTTTGCTGACTTTGGTCGTTGTAATCTCTGTGCTGTTGAGCCCGGGACGGGGGGTGTTGATGAGGAGACGCAGCCTTGTTCATTGATATCTGGACACTTGCAATAGCCCTCGTGACGGCCATCTCATGTTCGCTTTGCGGCGGCCTATTGATTGTGAACCGCAATGCGATGGTCAGCGAGGGTTTGAGTCACGCTGTGCTGCCAGGGCTGGCAATAGCCTTTTGGTTCTTGCGAGATTATAGCTCGCCTTGGTTGTTAATCTCCGCGGCCGCTTGTGGCCTGCTCATGGTTTGGCTAACGGAAGCCTTCGTGAGATCTGGAGTCGTCGAATCGGACGCTAGCCTGGGAATTGTTTTTGCTGGAATGTTTAGTCTTGGAGTATTATTCGCCAGCAACTATTTGAAGAACACTCACTTTCACTCGGATTGCATCATCGAAGGTAACTTGTCGCTAGCTGTATTCGATCGATTCGAGCTTGGAACCTTGTATCTCGGTCCCAAGCCGTTTTATGTCATGCTGGGGATACTCTTGCTGCAACTCGCCTTTATCACGATTTGCTACAAAGAGTTGAAAGCGATGCTATTCGATAGCGAATTGGCATCACGTTTCGGTCTGCGTCCGAAGCTGTTCCAACTGCTGTGGTTGTCCATCGTTTCGGTAACGACCGTCGCGGCATTCAACGTCGCGGGATCGATCTTGATAGTGGCTTTGATGATTGCTCCACCAACAGCGGCTTACTTGATTACCGTACGTCTGAGCAGTCTGTTGGTTTTATCGGTAGTGCTTGGTTGCATTAGTGCTGTTGCGGGATTTTACAGTGCCCTGGCGATGGACGTTTCAACGACCGGTCCCATCGCTTCGGCGGCGGGTTTGGTGTTCCTGGCCGTGCTGTTTTTCGCTCCCGGTCGGGGCCTCTTGGCGGCTCGATTTTTGAACGCAAGGCAAAATCGTGATACTCTGGATTGCCTCGTGTTGCAATGGATTCAAGATTCCAAACTGTCGTCGTCAGAATCGGCAGTCAATCAGCCCGGTCAGGGCAAGGACTCGGAGTTATCCGCCCTGCGTTGGCGATCGACGGTCGAGAGGCTGTTGGCGAGCAACTTAATCACACGCCACGATCAAGGCTTTTCATTGACCGGTGCAGGCGAGGCGAAGTTGGCCGCCAAGCTGGCCGACTTTTCATAGTGACCTGAAGAAATTGAGGCTAACGATGAAGTCCTTTTGCAAAATGAGCAAATCGGAGCTGGCCAAGCTGCTTCCGGCACTTTGCGCCGAATTGCCTCAGTGCCAACATGTTTGCAAGAAATGCGGCCGCGTCGCGGTTAAGAAAGACCGACTCTGCAAGCCGACTTTGATTGCCAAGGTAATGCAGCCCGGCAAGTAGTCGTTGTTAGCGACGATTGTTCCACATTCTTTATCGCAGATAAGTATCCGTTTCAAAAACGATGCTATTGATTTTCTCACGAACTTCACTGGCATCGAGTGCCCAGCTGGGATGTATTTCGACTTGAACTCCCTCAGGAACAGTAGCGCCGGCGTCGACTAGCCACTCTCGAAAGAGTGCGAGTTGAGCCGCTTTTGCGTGAGTCGCAGTGTCTACCGGTGCTCCCTCGGCGTTTTTGACGGGAGCAAATACTTTCGCGGGATCGCCTTCCACGACGATGGCACGATCCGCGAGTGGGAGAAGATCGAAGACGAAACGTTCAAACTTGATCGCGTTGGGTTCTTCTGGCTGGACAAGTTCGCCTGATTGGTCGACGAAGGGAACTTTCTTGTGTGCGCGATGGAACGGCAGTCCATCAACGTCTTCAACGACCGATTGGAGGAACTGGCGGTTGAAAACGTGAACGGCGATATTGCCCGCCCACAATTCAAGTTCGCCATTCGCACCGACCCGTTCGGATGCTTCTACTGGCAAATCGCTGTATTCAATGATTTGGACTTTGCCATCCACGCTGACAACATTGCCCACTTTCTCAGCAGCAAATCGTTTTTGAACGACCTGTGTCGTCAGTTGGCTTTCCGCAAGCAGGTGGTAGCCGATGAGTTCTGGGTCGCAAAGTTGCACCAGTGGGTTGTCAACTTGAGCGTAAAAAAAGTACTCAATGCCGGCCGCTTGGGCCTCGGCGAGACATCCATTCTTTTCGAGGGCAGCCACAAGTCCTCCATGTCCATCGGGGCTTAAGGCAATGCAGCTTTTCTCTGCCAGCAATACTTCACCAGTTTGATCGTCCACCGCAGGCATGGTGCCTTGCCTGAACACACGCAATTGTTCTGGGGCGAGACCACAGTTGTCGTTGGCCTCAAAGTACTCTCGGGTCGTGCGATCCGTTGCAGGGCTGGTCATCACGAACATAGGAATGGACACGTTGTAGCGGTGCATCACCGCCGCCAGCCGATCGCTGTGGATTTGAAACAGGCTTCGATCACTAAGAGGTCCAATAGGAAACATGCCTTTTGGTTTGTCGAAGCCTAGGCGCGTCCCCTGCCCTCCCGCGACGAGAATAACCGCAACTTTTCCAGCGCGGAGAGCTTCCTCGCCACGTTGACGTGCTTCGGTGGCAGTCCCAAACTCTGCTTCTTCGCCCAATCGGACCGCAGGAGGTGCAATGGCTCTGGCGGCGAGTTCCTCCCAATCGACTTTGGCATCCTCGGAGCGATTCAGTTTTTCGATCAGCTCGAAATCGATCCCTGCAATCTGCTCTTCTAGCCTTGCTAGCTCAGATGGCGACAATTCGCTCGCGAAACGGCGTAAACGCAACTGTTCGGATTGCGGTGATTCCATAACTTGCATAACTCCAAGATCCTCTCTTACAACCGGATCAATGCGGCTGCCAATTAAATCGTACTATAAAAACCGTTGGTTGGGTGTGGAACAGCTGCAGTGGATGACCAACACCAGACAAAGGAAGAAATGCGAAAGCTAAGTCGAATTGGAGGCCAAGTCGAGGCTGAACCAAGTCAAAGGCAACTTTCACAAAACACCTTGCTAGGTTAGGATCATCGATAGGCGGAGATGTCGATTCGACGTGAAATACATCCCATCAAAATGAACCATAGGCCAAAGAAATCACTCAGACTCGGCTTCTTTTTTGGGGATGGGGCCTGTTGCTGATTTCTTTGGTCCGGAACCCGCACAAACGCTGCAAAAGAGCCCATGACTTCGCCTGCGAGCTTGCAAACCGCGTGAAATCAACGTACCGATACCTTTCTAACACCTGAGCGTCAAACGATTTGCCATGACAGTTACCGCCTCCTTGGTTCAAACTTTGCATCGCATCATACGGCAGAAAACCGATCTTGAGGGCCAACTTAAGAGAGGCCCCAAAGTCATTGCCACGGCGCAGGTCAAGTTAGACGCCGCCTTGAAAGGGGCCCAAGACGTCCGCGATACGATGACGCAAATGCGATTGGACGCAGAGAACAAACAGTTGCAAATGAAGGAGCGTGAGGACAAGATCACGCAGTGGAAGGGGCAGATGAATGCTGCCAAGGAGAATCGTGAGTACCAAACGCTGAAAGATCAAATTGCGGCGGACGAGCAAGCAAATGTCGTGCTCTCCGATGAAATCCTTGAGATTCTCGAAGGCTTGGATGCCATGGAGGGTGATTTGAAGACCGCTGACGAACAAGCGGGACTGGTGCGCGAAGAGTTCGAGAAAATCAAGAAACAGATCGAAGCCAAAAAGGTCAATTTGGAATCCGAGCTTGAGCGTGTGTGCGGTGAGTTGGCCGAATCGGAAAAAGGACTTAGCGGCGACGTCAAAGAGCACTATAAGCGGATCGTTGCAGCAAAAGGCGAAGATGGTCTGGCAGCCGCCGAAGACGGTTGTTGCAGCGGCTGCTACCAGAGTTTGACACCCCAAATTCAAGAGCAACTGTCGAACTCAAAGTAGGTAATCTGTCAGACTTGTTCATGTATCTTGTACTTGTGTCAGGATTTATGACGTACTATATAATGCAGTGACATCTCCACACTCCAAATCGACATCTATTCCATCTAAGCCGTGTGTTTCAA
>JBCCEO010000394.1:0-7354 GCA_039030255.1 Planctomycetota bacterium
AGCAAACTTTTCCAAAAGTTGCGCTAGAGGCAGAAGAAAAACCGTTTCTAGCTGCCGAGTTGGAACTCGGCCTGGACTTGTCGACGTTCTTGCTGCTCATCCTTAGAAAGTTTCGACAGGGGTTCGCGTGTGAGGCTAGAAACAGTCGGAGGTGCGCTCGACTTGGCAACCTCGACTCCTCGCCGCCCCTTGAGAGCCATGCGGAGGTAACCTTGCTGGGCAGAAAAGTTTTTGTCGGCAATCTCCAGGGCAGTCGCAGCTGTGGTCACCTTGTGTTTGGCGACTAGCGTGAAGAAAAGACGGATGCTGTGCTTCTCGATTGTCTCGCTCTTCGCGACTTGCAACTTTTGTGACTTCCCGGCGATCTTGACGGACAGCTTGCATGCAAGGCGCGTTGCAAATTTTTCGCGAAAGTCGTCCCAAGCTTTGCGAACGGCCTCAGGGTCAGTTGTTGGAATCCCATTGCGGCTCGTTTTCGCAAGGGAAAATTTTTCCGCCTTCGCGATTGCATCCCGAGTCGAGCTATTCATCTCCAGCATATACTGAATTTCGACTCGATCTGGAAACACAACAATTTGGCAGTCCCTTTCCACCACGCCGTCATCGAGATCGTGAGCCAATGAAGAATTCGTAAGGCAAAGGCAAAAAATCGCGGCTAGGGTTGCCTGAGTTACGCGAAATTTGAGAGACATCTTGAGCTCCAATCGAGCTTTCGGTAATTCAATATTTGAGGATGGATTCTCAATCCGACTGCTACTTTCCATCGGAACCATCTACAATAGTGCACTCGACCGACAAGGGAAGCGTATTCTCGGCACAGAGCGTTGTCGAAAACTTGATGAGTCCAACCCCAATACTTCCTGCCCAAACCGATTTGGCTTGACTGTTCGCCAGCCCAAGCCTACTAAAACGAAGAATATTCCACTCTCGATTGCAACCAAGGTAAACCTGATGCAGTTTTCGAAAAGCTACTTTGCAGTTGCCCTTCTCGGCAGCGTTCTTCTTTTGTCGCCCTCCATTGGCGTTGCCCAAGTTGGCGAAAATGACGCGGCGCAGATGTTGGGATCCAGCCAGCGCAATAACGTTTCCGATCAAGAGAATATCCCTGTTGCGTGGGACGTAGCAAGCGGCGAAAACATCCTCTGGTCGCTAGAGCTTGGCACAGAAGCCTATGCCAGCCCAGCCGTAGCCAATGGCAAAATATTTATCGCCACGAACAATGAAGCGGGTTATGTCAAACGCTTGCCAGCGGAGAAAGATCTTGGCGTACTAATCGCTGCCGACGAAGCGACCGGAAAATTCCTGTGGCAACATTCGAATGAAAAATTGGAAGCTGGTGAATACGCCGATTGGCCTCACCAAGGTGTCTGTGCAACTCCATTCATCGACGGGGATCGTCTGTGGTACGTTTCCAACCGCTGCGAAGTCATCTGCTTAGACGTCGAAGGCTTTCATGATGGAGAGAATGACGGCGAGAAGAACGAGCCGAACGAAAACAAAGACGAAGCGGATGTCATTTGGAAACTGGACATGCGCAACAAGCTGGGCGTCATGCAACTCTACATGGCGACTTGCTCGATCACAGGCGTCGGCGACAAAATTTTTGTCACCACCTCCAACGGAGTCGACGCGGATGATCAAGTCATTGCCCCCGAAGCACCCAGCCTACTCTGCCTAAACCGTGATACGGGCGAAGTCCTTTGGTCGGACAACACCGTCGGTGGCGACATCTTGCACGGACAATGGTCCTCGCCCAGCTATGGCAACATCGGCGGCGTTGAACAGGTGATCTTTGGCGCGGGCAATGGCTGGATTTATAGCTTTGATCCTGCAGGCGATGCCGGCAAGTCAAAACTACTTTGGAAGTTCGATTGCAATCCTAAGGAGTCTTACTTCGAAGAGGGTGGGGCAGGTACGCGAGCCTATATCATTGGTACCCCTGTCATCCACAAAGATCGTGTCTACATTGGCGTCGGGGAAGATCCAGAGTACGGCGACAAGCAGGGCCATCTTTGGTGCATCGATGCAACCAAGCGCGGTGACATCAGCCCAACGCTAGTCAAAGTGAGTTCCACTCGCAAGCCGGAAGAAGTTCGCATCCAGGCCTACGATCCTGAGGCGGGCGACCAAGAGATGGATAACCCCAATACGGGAGCAATCTGGCACTACGAGGGCAACAATCCTAAGAACTTTGAAGAAACAATGCACCGCACGATCGGTTCGGTAGCAATCCGCAACGGCTTGTTGTTTGTCGCAGACTTCAGCGGCTTGTTCCACTGCGTCGATTCCGAAACGGGCAAAGCCTACTGGACCGAGGACATGTTCTCAGGCTGCTGGGGCTCGCCGACGATCGTGCAAGACCGGGTTTACATCGCAAATACCGACGGCGACGTTTTGATTTTCAAAGTTGCGAAGGAAAAAGATCAGATTGACGTAATCAATGTTGAGACTTCGGTTCTAACCACGCCCGTCGTAGCGAACAATCGGATGTACATTGCAGGACGTGGCGTGCTGATCGCTATCGAAGAAGGCGCCCAATCCGATCCCGAAGAGTAATCACTCCCCACCAACCCGCAGCGTAGCTAGGAACTCCACCATCCCGCAGCGTTAACTCACGCTGCAGATGGCGAAACCAAACTTACTCTCCCTAGGGAGAGTCGCGAGTAATGCGAGCGGAGAGGGGAGTCGCCCTAGTTGAGGAACCTTATCCGGGTGCGGGCCCACGCGTAGCAGGGAGTGCCCGCTCTCCTCAAGAACCCGCTGCGAGGGAGGGAGAGTAACTAAAGCTCGCTATTTTTCGCACCCTAAGCTGCACAGACTGCAAGCGTAAAGGTAAGTTGAAAAAGCGCAACTTCAATAACCGTCCGCTAGGCCTAACCGACCCGCAGCGTAAGCTAGGCCAACACCTTCGTCACGCTGCGCCCCAAAGGTAGCTCGTGACCATCGACTTCCAATCCTGGTTTCAGCTAGATGAAACGAGAACGCAAGAACTTCAAACCCAAGGACCGGGACCACAGGGCGCTCTTGCACTCACCGACGAGATGCTTCGCAATTGGCCGAGTGGCGATCTATTTGGTCTGACGCAAAACGCGGGCATGGGTTGGAATCCACAGCACATGGCTGGACCTCAGTTCCTGGTGCTGAGCACGCTTGGTGGGATGCGAGGCGACGATGGCGGGCCAATTGCACTTGGCTATCACACTGGACACTGGGAAGTCGGACTACAAGTTCGTGCGGCGGCTGAGGCCATTACCCAAGCCGGTGGAATACCTTTTGCTGCATACTGCAGCGATCCATGCGATGGCAGGTCGCAGGGAACCACGGGCATGTTCGATTCCTTGCCCTATCGCAACGACGCAGCCATCGTCATGCGACGTTTGATCCGCTCCTTGCCTACCGGCCAAGGGGTACTGGCAGTTGCAACTTGTGACAAGGGATTGCCAGCTACCATGATCGCCCTGGCCGGCTCCAAGAACTTGCCTGGCATTGTAGTGCCAGGCGGCGTGACCTTGCCGCCCATCGAGGGAGAGGACACTGCCAAAGTCCAAACCATCGGCGCGCGTTACTCCAATGACGAACTTTCGCTCGAAGACGCTGCGGCGGCGGGTTGTCGGGCTTGCGGCTCGCCAGGAGGCGGTTGCCAGTTCCTTGGGACGGCTGCGACCAGTCAAGTCGTTGCAGAAGCCATGGGGCTGACCGTGCCGCATGCTGCACTTGCGCCAAGCGGACAACCGATTTGGCTCGACATGGCCAGGTATTCGGCTCATGCACTAATGGACCTGGCGAAACGAAAACTCACACTTGGCGACATTCTCACGCAGGAATCGATCGAGAATGCCATTGCCGTGCATGCCGCCGTCGGCGGATCGACGAATCTGCTGCTACACATTCCGGCTGTAGCTCACGCAGCAGGTCTGAATCGTCCAAAAGTCGATGATTGGAATCGCGTGAATCGTCGCATCAGTCGTTTCGTGGACGTGTTGCCCAACGGCCCGATGAACTTTCCCACCGTCTACTTGTTTCTTGCTGGCGGAGTGCCCGAAGTCATGCTGCACTTGCGTGATATGGGCGTGATTCATGGCGACTGCCGAACAGTCGTTGGCAAGACCTGGAACGAAGTGCTGGACGAGTGGCAGCATAGCGAACGCCGTGCAAGGCTGCGAGCGCTGCTCAAGAGTCGCCATGGTGTCGATCCTGATTTGGTCATCATGCCGCCCAGCAAGGCCAAAGCGGCTGGCTTGACGAGCACCGTTGTTTTTCCATCTGGAAATATTTGCCCCGAAGGGGCAGTTATCAAAGCTACTTCAATTGACCCTTCCGTCGTCGATGACGATGGGGTCTTCCGACATACCGGCCCCGCAAAGTTCTTTACTTCGGAGAAAGAAGCGATCGCGGCGATCAAGGGGCAGGGGAGCAAGCAGCTCGAATCAGGAGATATCCTCGTGTTGGCCGGATGCGGCCCTCTAGGTACAGGCATGGAGGAAACTTATCAGCTCACATCAGCGCTCAAGTACATTTCCTGGGGCAAAAACGTCACGATTTTGACCGATGCGCGGTTCTCCGGAGTCAGCACAGGTGCATGCATCGGTCACGTTGGCCCCGAAGCTCTAGCTGGCGGACCACTTGGTAAAGTACGTGATGGCGATCTGATCGAAGTCATCATTGACCGCGTCGGGCTCCACGGCACGATCAACTTGATTGATGAAGATGCTCAAGGCCTACTGGAGGAGCGAGACCTACATCCTGATCTGCGGCCCGACTCGCGCCTTCCGGACGACACAAGGCTCTGGGCAGCCCTCCAGCAGTTTGGCGGCGGAACGTGGGGCGGCTGCGTCTACGATGTCGATGCCATCATAGAAGCACTACGCTCAAAATGTGACAAACATTCTCAATAAGGCCTTACCAAAGACCGCCTACCGAAGCGAAGTGCTCGACGGAGAGAAGAGTGCTTGGGCACATAACTTGGGCACTCTTGCCCGAGAAAAGTAACTTGGGCACTTCCCGCGTGACTACTCTTCAGAATCCTCTTCTTCATTGCGATTCAAAAACTGGCTGAGCAAGCCCGCTGCAACGGCACCAGCAATGGGCGCGACCCAGAACAGCCACAATTGGCCGAGTGCACTTGCGCCAACGAAAATTGCAGGTCCCGTGCTTCGAGCTGGATTGACGCTGCAATTCGTGATAGGAATGTCAACCAAGTGAATCAAAGTCAGAGTAAGTCCAATGGCTAGGCCAGCGTTGACTCCGGCGGCATGCTTGGATGTCGCGCCGAGGATGACGACGAGGAAAATAAAAGTCAGAACGAATTCAGCCACCAAGCCTGCCAGCATCGAATAGCCCTGAGGTGAGAATTCTCCGTAGCCATTGGCGGCCAATCTACCCGCCTCAATGTCGTAGCCTGCCGCGTTCTGCTGTAACAAGAACAAGAGTAATCCAGAAGCCAGAACAGCGCCCAATACCTGGGCTAAGATATAACCTGGAACTTCGCTCGCCTTGAATCTTCCAGCCGCAGTCAGCCCTGCCGTGACTGCCGGATTGAGATGGCAGCCTGAAACACCTCCCAAAGCATAGGCACAGCCGAGCACGGTCAGTCCGAAGGCGATTGAAACCCCTAGATAGCCGATGCCTACGTTTTCGACTCCGGCAGCGAATACTGCCGAACCACATCCACCAAAAACCAAAATGAACGTTCCAATAAACTCCGCCACTAGTTTTCGTGCCATTGCAGTCTTCTTTGTTTCTAGGTCATTAAAAATGGCCCGGACTTCCTAATAATGCAAAGCCCAGGCCTGAACGATAAGTGCAGCCATGTTCGATAATGAACACTTCAAATAATCAAGCGAATAATGCTCCCAGCAGGAATGCGGAAGTTAGCAACCAAAAGTATTTCATCAAAGTTGCTCCGAAGTCACAGAGAAGGAAAAAATGGTCGGGCGATATTTCGTGATTTCACTTCGAAGTAACAGGCGTGCCTAGAAGTGTAAACCTGTTCGGTAAATATCAAACCTCAACTGAACAAGCGTTAAAACCCACGCCGCACCGCAACGAAAGGTTCAGTTTCATTCAGAAAAATTAAGGTCATCAAATCGTCGTCCTGTCGGCTGCACATGTTCCATTCTGCGACGCCCTGCACAATCTGAGACAGCGTCGACGTGAATTAGTAGTGTTGCCCGAACCGAGTGAAGCATTGTTTCAGTATCTCTTCTCCGTCGAAGCATCTACTCAGGCCTCTGTTGCCCAACTTCGCAAGAGGGCCAAGAGGGTTTGTAAGCGTTCGGGACCAGACTAAACTTTCTGTGAATCGCTTGTTATTCCGAATTGTTCTCCGACGTCTCTTCTCATGATCCAACCCCACCAAGAGAACTCCAGCGCCAGTGCCTTCGAGCAAGTTGCTTCAGGCGTCTACCGCCGCGCTGATCCGGAAACGGTTTGGGAAGCGCTCCAATATGCGATCCACAACGAACTCATGGTCAAGAATCCCACGATCATGATTCTCTTTATTCGGATTGCCGAAGTCTACTCAGCAATCAAAGATGACTTGAAGAGCCGCCGCCAGAAAGCCCTAGCGCAGGAAGCATCGGCAATCGATTTGATCCTAAATCCGCCAGACGAATTGCGTGCCGGGGCTTATCTTCCAGACAAGATTGAGTCTCCTGGCGAAATGGATCTGTGTTGGAGCGAATTCTTGGTGACTGGCAATACAGAAATCATTGGCCGGGTTATCGAGGTGCTCGATCGTGAAGATCTCACTCGCCCGTTCGTCGATCGGCAACTCCAAGCATCCCAAACTCAACCCGACGACCCAGAGTCACTCTCTCTCAGTGACTCGCAACGGTCAGAACTGGCCCAAATTGGCATCACCTTGGGATTAGAAGCCGACGAGGGGCCTGACATTGTCCTCTCCGCAGGGGACGTCGACATCCTGCTTTGGTTCGGCGTGAAGAATGGAAATGCAGTTTGCAGTGCCATTTTGAAGGCCATGCCAGAAGCGACTCAGATTCATGTGGCGAATAAAGGAGCGGCCATTTGGTCTCTTCAAGCCAACGCGCAGCAACACGGTTCAATTCGGTTGCTCTGCGAAGAGCAATCCACGCGCCCTGGCGGATTTGGCCGCCAACTCATCCGCCCATAGACTGCGCCAGCAACTGATCATCGCAGCCTTCGACGGCTTATTTCCACCCTGGCAGAGAATTTAGTTTGGAGCTGCAGGGTCGGGCCCTCGCCGCCGATGGCATCATGATCTGGTATAGCTGGGTAAGCAGGGCGGCAGAATCTCCTCAAGTCGATATTTGGCAACTACTTAGGCCTTTTGAGGGCAAATCTAGCCTTGTGAGTTTTCGAGCTCGCCCGTAAT
>JBCCEO010000395.1:0-7335 GCA_039030255.1 Planctomycetota bacterium
CCACGAGTTTTCGGCGGTGATGGGTTCAGATTGTAGATAGCCCTTGAGTTCTGCGTCACTTGGACAATCCATTTGTATTTACTCTGATTAAGATTCGGGATCGATTTCACGCACGATTTCCATCAGACGATGTTGAATTCTGCTTTTGATAACGTAGACGTTTCCGACCGAGCATCCTACCTGATCGGCTATTTCTTTCGGTGTTAGGCCATCGACCACAATCAGCCGATAAACTCGCCAGTGTTCTTCCGAAAATTCATGTCGGATTCTTCGTGTTGCAATTTCCGCAATGTCCTCGTCAAATAAGCGATCTATTGCCTCTGAGAATCTTTGATCGGAAATCGACTCTAATCGCAACTGGTGATCGCTGCCACCAAATGCATGTGTTCGTTTTGATTCTTTCAGGAAGTCAATCCAAGCGTTTTTCGTTACCGTGCGCAAATAGCCACGGAATTTGCCTCTGGCCGAATCATGCTGGAACGATTGCATTCTAGAGAGCAGCTTGAGCATGATACTTTGCGTGATATCATCCAAGTCTTGCTGCCCAATCCCCAGCTCTCGGCAGAATTGCTCAATGGCTGGCGTGTATTTAGCAAAGAACTCATTCCGCGCAACATGGTCCTCTACGTCATGTAAACGCTCTAGAAGAGTTTTGCTTGTGGAATGGTCCCAACTCTGATTCATTTCAACTTACCCCTAAATGCACGAATTCTCTCTCAAAATGGCCAAGATTTTAAATAATTCGGGCTTTCATTTAATTTGGAAAAAACGTGTTAGGTTTGTGCTTCGAGACAGTAGTGGCACCTGTCTCATATCAGCCATTTCAACTGCCCTCGCTGCGAGAGTTTGTTTTTAACGCAAGATTGGCTCGGTTCGCGCTTCCCTGTGCGTCTTATTGCGTTTGGCTTCTTAGGCTAGCTGGTAGCACAACCGTCAACTTTCCAGCGAAAAAACTCAAAGTAGTTGTAAGCTTTTTCTAGATTGCGAGTACGACGTTAAGCGGTAAGGAATATTGGCAGCTGTGCTGGATCGCTTTTTTGAAAGACTCAGTGTCAAGGAATGCTGCTGCAGTCGCATGAAGTTGAATTAGATAGTGTGTGCGTAGTGAAGCTATGCGCCCGGAAAGGTCGGGTCGATCCCATGCATTCTTCAACAGTCACAGTTTCTTTTGGCGATGGTGGTGCGGCCAAGGGTAAAAAGGTGGAGGTAAGTATAAACGGTGCGTTCTGCAAGGCCGCGTTCACAGACAATAGAGGTGTGGCAAGTATTCAGCATGACTCTACAGGGGCGGCAAAAGTCTATGTCAACGGTAGCTGCGTCGGTCAGTTTCAAGCTCCGGGCTCGACAAGGGTTAGGGTTCGCTAAGATTGGTGAATCCAGAGTCTCTCACCGTTTCGTAAATGCGACGTTTACGTTGAAGAAGCGGACGAAGTTGCGGCTCAGGTCCATCAGATAGATGGTCGCATCTATATCCTTCCAAGTGGTGTGGAGCAACATTTGGAACCTGACCAGGAGCAAACTAGGTTGAGTTGTCCTCGCTGTTAAAGGAACGAAACGCTAGTTAGCGATGGTCAGAATTCCAATTTTCATAGATGACCAATAATTCAAATACTTGCTGTGCTGGGGCGATCTTAAAAAGCTGCCGGCACCCAATACGCATCGTCGATTTGGGCTAAGTGACTATTCTTCCCCACCTTCCCCTTCTTCGTGTTCATGATCATGCTCATCGTGTTCATGGTCATGGTCGTCATGATCATGCTCTCCGTGTTCATGGTCGTGATCGTCATGTGAATGATCGTGATGGGCGTCGTCGCTTTCATGCTCGTGCTGCTCTTCGCTTGCTTTGGCCATCAATTGGCGGATTTCTGTAGCCTTCTTGCGTCCCTCTTCAGAAGTTATTTTACCTTCTGCAACTTGGCGATGAATTTCTTCGAGTGCTGCAATGGCGCGGCGATTTCGCACATCTGCTTCATCGCTTTCGGCCTTCCCTTTGCCGTCGCCAAACAACCTCTCGCGCATTTCGATTAGCTGCTTCTCTGCCGCTTCGTCGGTGATTTCGCCAGCTTCAACGGCTTTCTTGATCCGTTCGGCGAACTGCAAGTAACGCTGTTTCCTAGCTTCCATTTCGCGATTTTGGCGATCGTCTCCCTTCGGCGTGCCGAACATTTTTTCGCGAACTTCAATCAGTTGCCGTTCGGCATCCTCTTCTGACATCTTGCCCGCATTGACTGCATCTCCAATTTTCTGGGCAAAGGCCATGTAGCGTTTTTTCTTTGCTTCCATGTCAGCTTCGGCTGAGTCAGCACGTCTTCGCCGAGCACCTTGTTCTTTTTCGCCTTGTTTTCTCTCGCCCCCGCCAAACCATTCTTGGCGCATTCTGATCAGTTTTTGTTTTGCTTCTTCCTCGGAAAGCTCACCTTCGCGAACGGCATCGTTGAGCTTTTCTCTTATCTCCATGAATTCTTGTTTTTTTGCTTCCATCTCATGATCGGAATCATGATCTCCATGCTCATGGTGACCGTGCTCGTGATCGCCATGCTCGTGGTCGCCGTGTTTGTGATCGCCATGTTCGTGATGACCGTGCTCATGATCGCCGTGTTCGTGAACGCCATGTTCGTGATCTTGGTCGCCAAATCCGAAGTGAACTTCAGGTTCGTGGCCAAATAATTCATGGTGGATAGCTCTAAGCTTTTCTTCTGCCTGCCGCCTGGACATTTTTCCATCCGCAACAGCCTCTCGCACCTCCTCAAATACGTGCTGGAAATGACGTTCGCGTTCTCCATGATCTTCCCGTTCGTCGTGATCATGATCTCCCGCGGCTTCATGCAAGGCGTGCATCATGACCATCGCGTGTTCAAGTGATAGTTCGCCAGCTTCAATGGCTCCGCCCAAGCGACGCTCGATCGCCTCAAAGTCTTGCGCGATGACTCCAAGCGGGAAAATACAGGTTGCCAGCGCCACAATGGCGATTCGCAGCGGAAGGGGCTTACTCCAGATGTTGGCTTTCATTACTTGCAGCTTTTTCTCTAAGTTTCCGTCACTGTGGATTGCATTGGTTGCATGCGGCTGACGGATTGCCGGTGCAGCAGTGAGTTTTCGACTTTTCTGATCTAAAGCTGCGGCTGATTACTCGCAGCATGAAGTTGCCTTAATTCTAATTGGTTTCTGGGCAGGGTGGCGCTATCTAACGCAATCAGGTAGAGACGAAGAGCTTTTGTTTCAAGAATATTGCAGATATTGATGAGTCACGGAGTCACGACGGGCGAAGACCCGCTAGTTAGATTTCACCGCTATTTTACCTGTTCTAGCCTAGAAATTACGGCCTTGTGTAGCCGCTCCATGAACTCACGATCCGAGTATGACAGGTCTTTTGTCAACAATTCTTCACAGTCACGCAATGCCAGTGTCATCCGGCCGGTCATCGCTCGGATTTGAGCACGCATAAGCCGCATTGGATGCATGTCAGGATTGAGAACAACGGCTGCGTCGCAGTAACGTAACATAGATTCGCCATCATTCTTGCGACCGGCAATTTCAATCAAGTTGTTCAATACACGAGTTAAAATTTGCTTCACATTCTGAGCTTCCAACGTCTTGTTCTCATTCTGTGTTCCTGAATTCATAGTCATACGCAAATTCAAGTCGAGGTTGCTGAGTAAGATACCACGCTCAAACACGTCGATGAACTGCGGGTTTTCATCTTCTGAGTAGGCTCGACCGCTGTACTGGGCAACAACAAATCTGCCCGGTATTCCAATCCCTTCGACTTTCATGCCAATACGGCGAGCAAGCTCTATATAAAGAATGGACAAGGTTATTGGCAAACCCTCACGATCATCTATGACTCTATTCAGGTGGCTATTGGCGGAGTGGTAGTATTCGCTGCGACTTCCATGAAATCCATTCTCCTCGAACAAATATTCGTGCAAGGCAGCTCGCCGTGTTACAGGCGATGCATCCTTTTTCAGTTTTTTGCCTAACGCATCCGCCATGCTCTCGATTCGCTGAAGATACGAATCGATGTCGAGATCTGGATTGTCCAACTGGGCAATTAGCAGTGCACCGTGAAGCAATTGTAAATCTTGGGGAAGTTCGTCTAGCGATTCTAACGCGTCCAATGTTGTTGCGCGCATCGCGTCTGCTGCGAGTTGGCGGAGTTGCTCAGCTTGCTTTTCAAGCGACTTTGCCCGTCGTATCAATTCACGAGAAGAAAGTGCCCCAGACCTGCCTAGGGCATCGATCTGCTCCGACCCCTTACTTTCAAATTCCAGCTTCGGAATCTCGAGTTGGCTGAGTGCAGCCTTCGCTTCTTTGCTCAATGTCGGAGAGGGCAGATTGTCTCCAAGTTGGAAACTAGTGAACTCTGGCTGCGTTCCACGAAACTTGGCGAGCCCCACTTTTCCGGCTGCCAGCTGCTGGTCCTTCGATTCGATTACTTTCTGTCCATTGACGAAACACAGGATCCGACCTTCTTCAATTCGTACTTTGAGTTGATTCCATTGTTCGGGTAGATAGTGCTCGCTCTCAACTTCTTGCAGGACCTGCCAGGAAAAGACAGATGGACCTTTAAAGCAGGATAGCCGCAGACGGCCACCGCTTGGATAGAAACCGTAGTGTTTGTCAGCCCCATCACTATGGAAGACCAGTCCGGCTGCTCCTGAAGAGTCATCCAATCGGACTTTGACTGCGATTTCAAAGGGCAGACTCGGTACCTCGGACTTAGAAAGCAAGAGTGATCTTCCGCCAAATCCATCGCCATAGCTGTTCACCAAGATGCGTCCGCCGCGCTCGCGCCAGTCGGCACCCATCATGGGAGTCCACAGTTTCTCGTTGATTTTGCTTAGCTTGACCCAACGTTCTATTTGGATTGGGTTCGGCTTGTCCATCAGATCTGTAAGACGCTGCACAGGAATTGCAAAGCCCAGGTTCTCATCAATCGCAGACTTCATATTTACAATTCCGTGTACGCGACCCTGCATGTCGACCAACGGACCACCGCTATTGCCAGGGTCGATTGGCATCGCCAGTTGAAGCAGATCTTGGCCTTCGACTTCACGTTTTGCAGAGACAATGCCTTCCACCACGCTATCCTGCAGGCCATGTGGATGACCAAACGCGAGCACTCGCAAACCCTGATCAGCTTCAATTTCTTTGGCCAGCTTGAGAGGAACGAGCCCGGCAGCGTCGTTGTCGATGCGCACGACGGCGAGATCGTTTTTGACATCTGAGGCTTCAACTGCGAGCACCTTAAGTGACTTCCCATTCGCTGTTTCAATACGAAAAGGACGACCCTCGGTAATCACGTGGAAGTTGGTTGCAATGAGTCCATCGTCCGAAATGACAAATCCCGTCCCAATTCCAACTTCGGTGCCATCTCGTCCTTGGACGCGAATCGTAACAACCGAAGACTTCACTTTGGCAATCAGTTCCTGAGCATCCACATCGTCGCCAACGGTTCGTTGTTGCCAAAGCAATAACAACGCGATGAAAACTGAGAGCCACGGAAGGCGAATCTGGAGTCGAGTGATCTGAGCTGACATAAACTTTTACCTCAATTAGAGGCATTTCTAAGAGCGCTTTCTCTTCATCGATGCCTGTCTCGGTTTAGCCGTAACAATTTTGCTTGCAACCGCTTCGCCAGCAAGAGCAGAACCTGTTGGCCGGCAGTCAATTGACATTTCTTGTCGGCTTAAAAAACCAACAGTAGAGTTCTATTAGATTTCGCAAAACAAATACAACGCACGCCCCAATAAAGACAAACATCGTTGTTAGCACCAATAGGTCTCGAAAGCTCAGTGTGTATTGGATTTCGGCTGGTTTTGAAGTGGAAGTAAGTGCATTGCCAAAGAAGATTGCGGCAACTACCAGGCTACCAATACATAGGGTGAATCCATAACTCCTGGGCTTTCGAATGGCGTACGTCATACCGAACGAGCCCATGACAACGATTAAGCCAACCAGTATTAAGTCTTCCATGAATTGGTTCGATAACCACTGGGACCTCCAGACGCTCAGGCAAAGCAGTACCACCACAGGGCCGAGTAACAAAAACTGCAGAGACCAATTGCGGTTCTTGATCATGTGCCAAAGATACCCTAGCGGCGCCAGTGCCATGAGGCATAGGGCTCCAGCGTAACAAAGCGATTCAAACAGGAGGTCCAGCAATCCTTTACCCGAACGCAGAGCACGCAATGGATACTTGCGAATCATCCGAGGATCTTGTTTGCCATGAAACGGAATGCCCAAGTTGGAATTTTCGTTGCTGAGCGTGCTGATCCGCAAACCACCCACCGTGGATGTTGCCAAAAGTTCCTTATCGAGAGAGCCTTGCGAAATCACCAGCGGCAGTTCTTCGCCCAACTTGTCGTGCTCAGGCCCTAGGTACTTCAGGATCTTGCCAGCCTCGGTATCGATGAGGGAAATTCGCGGATCGCTCGCGAGGTCACGCATGACTAGCTTGCGCAATCTAGTGTCAAAGCGGATCTCACGTTTCCACTTCGAGCGTTCTAGTTGTAGATTCCAGAGCTCGTGATCCTCGTACCATGCGAAGCACCGGAGGATTTCTTTCGTAAAAAAGAGCCTTTCGGGTTTCTCGTCGCCACAAACATCCTCCAGCCAGCAGTAGGCCTGCCCGAATCGCCCGCTAGATCGCATTTGGTCCTTAGGCGCGGGATCAAAATTTTGCAACTCCGAGAAGGTGTCTCCGCTCACGCTGAGCCGCCCAAACTTAGCTTGGAATTGATTTTCGGTGCATGCAAAGGCAATTTCATGAACCTCGTTTGCATTCGTCGATAAGACCTGCAAGGTCGGAGGCGAATGGGTTCTCCCGTCTATGACAAGTCCTGAGAATCCAAGCAAATCCTTGCTGTCAAGTTTCCGACCTGCCACCCCATCCAGCCAAACGGCCTCTAAGTCTGGCCGATCAGGAAGTCTTCGCAGGCACAGGATACGGGGCCCAAGTTCTGTGGTCACCACTTGAAACGGAGGTGGGACATCGTCGCCGTGCGCCGAGATATACAACGGAAAACGCCAGACATCTTCGCCTGTCGCACCGTTGAGCGCGATCAACTGAAATTGGTCCTTGACCACGTCAAGCCCTACGAGATCTAGTACCTTATCTGCGTTAAGATCGATGGATTGAAATGCTTCAAATTGCGCTGAAGCATTCCATTTTAAAGTAACTTCGCGGAAGAGCTGGCGAGTCCAGAATGCTTGCCCCGTGCCTGCAGCAACATAATTCAAGCGCAGGCCATCCCAAGGTGCACTGACATTGTGCCGATCGGTATCGTCTGCGATCAAGAGGCGTTCACCGGCTGGATCTGTGATTGCTTGACA
>JBCCEO010000396.1:0-7332 GCA_039030255.1 Planctomycetota bacterium
ACCGAAGTTGACAGGGAACGTCTCGCCAGCGAGAAGACCCGCAGCACCATTGCTTGTCGAAGTAAATGTTCCCATAAATCCGACTCTCGCGGCACTGGCTGAGCTTGCTAAGCAAACCAGCAGTCCCAGTGATAAGAAGGCCTTTAGCATAATAATCTCCAGATGAGTTTCTCTAACAGTCCGAGAAGTATGGCGTGCCTGCCACCCCTTGTCAACAAATATGCGGCTTTTTCCGGAAAGAAAGAATTGGAGATATCTTACGACGAGGTTTGGATACACAACCGCCTCTAACTTGCTCTATAGCACCAAGCTAAGGGAGCCAGCAATTAGGAGCAGAACTGAGGCTAATGAGCAGAGTCCAAGGTCGGAAGAGGTCGTCTGCCAGTTGGAGATTTCTCCTTCGAAGGCCCCGTTTCGGTTTTTCTCTGGAAATATGAGCAATCCGTAGAGCCTAAAATGCATTGACTCGGTACTAAAGGACTCCACTTTGAATGGTTTCCAAATAATTCGGAAGCCACGTTGGGCAGCGAAGGTCAAGCCAAGAATAGCGCCGAAGCAAAAAACGCTAACTACTTGCGAAGACAGGCCGTCTGCAAAGATGTTGAATTCGTAGGAATGCCGAAGCCAAGTTCCTGTTGTCCCATGTATGACGTTCACGAACCATACACAGGGAAAAATGAAAGCGAGCGTGGAAACCGCATTGAGTGCCTTTTCACCTGAAATGGCAAGGAAAAAGCAGTAAAGCGACAGTAAAAAATACGGGTTTATCAGTAGACGTGTGAGCAAGTTTGGCGAGATCATTCCTTCACGGAACGTCAGCTCACCCTGTTGGACCAAGTTTGCGATACCGACTGTGTCTAGGAGAATTCCCGTCCCATCGATACTGGTTTTTTCGATTAGGAGATGTCCATCATATTCTGGCGCCGAAGGCAAAAGGCAGGCAACGAATAAAGGAGAGCAACCCGCAGCGATACTCCACCACGCGCGCGTCCTAACTAGACAGAGTAGACCGGTGAAAAAAAATGAGACAAAGGCAAAGAAACTTGGCCACAAAAGCCCGTACGATTCACCCGCCAACGCAATCCCTGCTGTCAGGATAAGAAGCGTGTTAATGGCTCGTTTGCGATTTCTTGAAGTTCGAACAGCATCGCCCCTCTTGACCTGAAAAAATATGGCTGCAGCAAAAACAGGCAAGACAACAAGAAACCTCAAGTAGGGAATCTGCCAGAGGTTGTTCAGGTGGCATGCGCTTGAAAAGGAAAGCGCGATCATACCAAGCACGACTGTCCCGAATTGAGGAGTCTTCCAGTTTTGCTGATCCGTCGGGGGTGCGTCCAAGGCCATTTCTAGTTTTCGATTCGTGGTTCAGCGGCGTTCCAGAGTTGTTCGCGAGCGATTCGAAATCGCGCGAGCATTTCTTGCTGCTCTGGCCCGCTTAGTGGCGTGCTACTGATGACAAAAAGTTGAATTTGGTAGGCTGCTGCGCCAAATAGTGTCGAACGGACTGCTGGAGTAAGCCGATTTTGAAGACGCTCTTTATTGTTGCTCCAAAAATCCCATTTCTCCGGTGGCTCAAGGAACCGCCCGGAATGATTCACAAGACTGAAAAGCAAGTAGCCATGCTCTCCATCCTTGGTGAATTTTGCTTCTACCGTTTTCCAGTTTTCATCGATTCCCAGAGGCAGTACGCTTCTATCGGCGTTTTTCATTTTCCAACCGCCATTCTTGTAGCAGCGTGTCAATTCGTGCCAGCCGGGAAATAGTTGGTCAAACGAGACCGATACGGTTCCGCTCGGTGAGTTGTATCGCCAGCTATCACTTCGTTGCCCAAGGTCAGTTAAATTCACGTCTCTGGAAACCTGCTCATAGTCGACTCGCAGCCAACCGTTCAAGTTGGAAGTCAAGTCACTAATCTCTAAGTCAATTGGTTCCATGTTTCTGAAGAAATCAATTTCATCTTTGGAAGTGCCAAATGATTTGATGAAATCAAAGGCCTGCAATCCACAGCAGCCAAGCACAACAATGATGGCGACGCTATTGGCAGACTTGAAAACCATATTCTTTAGGCTCTGAGGAAAGACACTTCCTAGTCGCTCACCCCAAGTCCCTGCACTGGCTGGCAGAGTTGGTATCCATCCGATTAACCCTTTGAGCAGTTCATCAGTACTGAGCATCAGGAAGATCGCTAGGATCATGGTGAAATAGCCAAGCAAGGAATGGGCCCATCCGTGCGCCAGATCCATACCAAAATTCACATAGGCAATTGGAATCAATGTGATGCGAAGCGTGTTCATTAATACCGCCCAGAATGGGCTGGTAGAAAGGAGTAGAACCGCGTGGATAAGTCGGCGTTTTTGTAGCACGACTACAATCGCGCCAACGCTAAGTACCGCGAAGAAGGACTGTATTCCGCTACATGCCTGCTCTACGCCAAAACTTCGCCCCGCAACCTCGAGTACTGTTCCAGGTTGATGATGGATATAGCCCAACATGTCGAGTGTACGAGAAGAGAGCTTTGCACTGATAAGTTGCAGATTCTGGATCAGCACAGTGTCTCCAGTCACCGTCGATGAGAATGGGGGCTGCCAAATGAGGAATATGGGAATCGAAAGATAGGCCAGATTCCCACCCTCGATATCCTTCTGAGCCCCCAACCAGCTAGCTAAGCAAAGGCAAAAGCCAAGGAAGGATGCCCAGGAAGAGGCGAAAAGAGTTCCCGCAAGCAAAGCGGCAATTCCGATCGGGCACAGCAACGCGGTACTCCAAGATTGGGAGTCCAACGCGCCTCCCCAACGCTTGTAACCCAAGTAGCAGACTATGCCCAAGACTAATGGGAAAAACTGGTAGTGAGAAAGGTCGAAGAGATTCTTCAGATAGATTAGTAAATATGGCAGACCAGCCACCAACGCTAGTAAGGGCACAACAGGCCGGCCCTTGCGAAGAAGTCCGTGGAACCAACTTTCGGATTTGCTAAGTTCACTTTCTTCGGTAGCAGGCATGGTCGCAGGTTGCTTCTTGATTTTGGCAAGCGGTAGATGCCGGGCGTAAATTGCAGACGTTGCTTAAGTCTAAACGATCGCTTGCCGTTGCAATGTTCAGTTCAATCAAATCTCGTTGGTAACGCGCAGGAGATGCTGATTGTAGCGATAATGCCCAATTCATTGCTTGCATTAGCTCGATAAACTTACGACAACAAACCGAACATTCAGTTCGGGGTTTCCTCCTGTGTGCCCAAGTGTTTACGAATGAGCTCAGAAGTGGGCCGCGGTAAGTCTTTGAACCAAGTGAGATAGCCCGGCGAATTGGGGGCGAGCACTGCGATCACTGTGGCAATCAGGATCTTGCAGTCGAGATGCAGGCAACTGTTCTCGATATACCAGACTTCGATCGCGCCCTTATACGGTAGAATTTCCTCCCTATAGAAAACACGCATGTCTCGACCTTTCTCCGCTGCCATGCCAAGGAGTTCTTCTTCATCGCGAAACACGAGTGATCCAATCCCCGTGAGCCCTGGCTTGCTTTCGATGAGTCGCTCCTGAATCTCGAGCGAATAGTCATTAAAGGAATCAGGCAATAGTGGGCGCCAGCCAACAAGCGTCATTTTGCCGACCAAGATATCCCAAAATTGTGGCATTTCGTTTAGCTTAGTTTTCCGCAGAAAGCGCCCAAATGGCAGTACACGAGGATCATCGGCAAGCGTGATGTCTCTACTGCCTAGGACTTCAGCGTCAGTAACCATCGTTACAAACTTCGTGACCTCAAAGACAGCTCGCCGATAGCCAATGCGCTTTTGATAGAAGAATACTTTTCTTTCGCCCGTAAGACGCAAGACAATTGCTACGAGCAGCAAAGGAAGCGAAAGAATCGTTAAGACGCTTAGAGAAAAAACGATGTCTAGCAACCGTTTTTGCATCAGTCGATTTGCACAGCTCTTTTGCTAACCCAGCAAGTCTTGTGCAGAATGTCCGGCCAATGTCGAAGCACTGGGAATGCTGATCGACCTGCGATGAATTGACTCGGTATTTGGGAGATCGCCTCGCGAACAGTGTGTATACATCGGAAGTCGATGCATTGGCAGCCAAAGCGGAGCACTCTGGTATCCAGCATCGTTCAGTACCGTGAGAATCTGGTCGCGTAGGCGAATGTCGTCGTCTTCAAGGATGATGCAGTTGAGCCAGTGATTTGATCGTCCCCACGCAGGAGACTGAACCAACCTTAGCTCCTCTATCGATGCAAAATGTTGATTGTATTTGTCGTGCAGCTTGCTTTTGTTTTCCAGCAGCTCATCGAGTACTTCTAGCTGAGCAACTCCCATGGCCGCGTTGATGTTGGGCATCCGATAATTCCATGCTACTTCATCGTGTAGAGACTCCCAGTCATGAGATAGCTTTGCAGCTCTGGTTAGATGCTTTGCCCGTTGCGCAAGGTCGCTGTTGTCAGTAAGTATCGCCCCGCCGCCGCCCGTTGTTAGGACTTTATTTCCGTTGAAGCTAATTGCAGATAGCAGTCCATGGCGACCAGTATGAACTCCTTTGTATGTGGATCCCAGAGATTCTGCCGCATCCTCAACCATTGGTAAATCATATTCTTCACAAATTGAGGCCAAGGCATCGAGGTCACAAGGAAAGCCCAAGCAGTGCATTGGGCAAACGGCGGCCAAACGTCGGTCTGTTTCTCGGTTGAGCGTTATGCCATTCTTTCGAACTGCGATCTTGGCCAACCGGTGCTCTAAGGCTTCGGGGCACATCCCCAAATGGTTCTGATCAATATCGATGAAGTGAGGGTGAGCATTTTGATGACGTGCTGCGTTGGCCGTTGCAACAAATGTTAGCGCCGGCATCAGTACTTCGTCATCATGACTTACCCCAGCAAGATGAAAACATACTTGAAGCGCTGCCGTGCCGTTCACGACTGCAATAGCGTTGGGTGCACCAGTGTATTCTGCAAGTTTGGTTTCAAAGTCATCGACATATTGTCCTACCGAAGAAACCCATCCAGAATCCAAACAGTCCTTGATATAAGTCCACGCGGTCGCCGGAAACTGAGGGCGAAAAAGACAGGAATGATCGGACGCTGGTCCAATCGCCCCTTCGAGGGCTTGGCAAATATTCTCGGCAAGATTGGAAACTGAATTTGGCACGGTGCTTAATCTAAGTGCGGATTCTTCTCACGGGGCCGTTCGAACGCGGAGAAACAAGATGGTTTTCAGCTAGATCTCGCCCTACGTAGGATAGGGCATCGACTTGACAGTCCACACCAATCGAAATGCCCTGAAATACAAAAGCGTTGCTTCCTATTATCGTTCCGTGTCCAACCTGAACTTTTCCGCTGATGCGCGCGCCGGGCAATACGGCGCAAAAGTTCCCAATAGAAGCATCGTGTCCAATGGAGCAATGAATGTGAATGATACAATGCTCCCCAATCGTTGCATTGCTTGAAATCACCGCAAGCGGCCCTATGAAACTCCCCACGCCGATGCTAGCCGAGGGCGCAACAATTGCATTGGGATGTACTATGCTTCGCGCCGTCCAGCCTCTTCGCCTGCAGGCTTCCACCACTCGTTGCTTCCATTCCAAGTCGGCGATACCAACGTGGAAGTCGACAGCGTCGCAATCCGATTCAATTCGTGAGCCATCGCCCTCAAAGCTCTTTTCGTCAAAGAACTGCCGCGCAATATTCATATACTCCTCGTTGTGAGAAAGCATTGCGGCTTCGTGTACTTCCTGCGCTGTATTCGAACCAAAGATTACAAGTTTGCGTTTCAACATAGCTACAGAGTACCACCATCAACGATGAATTCCTGGCCCGTTATGGAATTGCTTTCATCCGACAGCAAGAATCTTACCGTTTCTGCCACGCAAGACAGATCTGTTGGCGAGCGAAGAGAAGTTCGCTGGTAGATCTTGGAGCGACTCTCTGTGTCCAAAGAACTAGACATCTCTGTTTCCATAAAGCCTGGAACGACACAGTTCGAGCGAATTCCTTGGCTTCCCCACTCACGCGCGACACCTTTGGAAAAACCCTCGAGTGCTGCCTTCGTGGCGGCGTACATGGAAAGCCCCTTATATCCTCGGTGTGCTGAAACAGAAGAAATGTGAACCAGAGTACCTTTGGTCTTGTGAAGTAGCATATTTCTAATGCAGAGTTTCGACAGCAACATGGCCGAAACGACATTCACCCGAAGCATATTCTGGACGAGGGATTCGTCCAAGTTGGAGACTAAGTCGTCATAGGCCGTTGCGGCGTTATTGACTAAACCACGGATCACTGAGTCGTGTCCAATTTGCTGCTTCCATGCAGATTCAAGTTGGTCTGTATTGCCAAGGTCTATGGATAGAAAGCGAAATTGAGCCGGATTCTGTGCCTCCAATTCTAGGATTTCTTCACTATGTGTTCGCGCAATCCCAATAACGGCTAGGTCATGACGGAGCAGCAGTTCGCAGATCTTAAGGCCAAGGCCGCGGGACGCTCCGGTAACAATATTCCATTCTGAGGATTCTGACACTTGTGCTTTAGCTTTCAGAGTCAAGCTCTGGCCCTTCGTGAGCCGGTTGATTTCCGACCTTTGGGGCATCGCTTCGGCTCTTCTTTTGGGTTCGAGTCATTGCAATCTCACCGACCATCTGAATTATCTGAGGAATCGCAAAACGCTCAAGCTTTTGAGACAAAAACTCGCGAATGCGCTGTGGAGTAACCGCTGAGTCATCTGCGAGCACAACATCGAGGCAGACAATATTCCCGAGCACCGAGTTTGCTTTTCCGTAGGCGAAAGCTTCACAAACGCCATCCAGTAGCAGCGCTTGTTCTTCTACTCTTTGAGGGTTCACTTTCGTACCGCCCACGTTAATCCAATCTCCTTGCCTGCCCACAAAACGAAAGCTAAGGGGTTCCTCGCTAACAATCTCTATCAAGTCGCCTGTTGCGAAATAATCTGATGCATCTCCCCTGCTCCGCAATGACTCGGCCAGAAGTGAAGAGTGGATCTGAAGTTCAGATGCTCGCAACCGAATCTTGTCACTTAGTTCATGCGGAATCGTGAATACATCATTGGTCGAGGTCATTAGGGTGCCGCCCTCGGTTGAAGCGTAGATGTTCCGAGTTTTTGCGTTTGGAAAGCTGCGCTCGATTTGCTCGAATAGTCTGCTGTCAGCGATTTCGCCTCCCAGTGTGATCGATTCTACGCTTTCAAAGCGTTTGTCGAAGTCGCAGAGTAATCTCGCGAAGGTCGGAGTCGAACTCAGGTGCGTGACTTTTTGTTGTTGCAATGCGGAACAGATGTCGGCTTGAGGTAGACCAACTAAATCGACGACTTTATTGCGGTTGCAGTACGCT
>JBCCEO010000397.1:0-7324 GCA_039030255.1 Planctomycetota bacterium
CAGCCTCGAATTGTTTAGTAATATCGCGGTGAAGTATTTGTTATTTAATCGCAGCGATGGATGGGGAGGAGGCCTAAGCTGCCTTGTGACATTTGGGGCGGCTGGGGTTAAATCGATCGCTGCCTGGTCGACGTGTTTTGGTTGTTTTGCAATTGTATTGGGGCTAATTCACTTCATTCCAATTCCTGGTTTGTCTGCTTTCGGTATTCTGGCTCACACGGCAGAATCGGTGTTTGGCAGAGGCAGATTCGAGAAACACATACTAAATTCGATGCTGGTCGGCATCCTATATTTGCTAGCCGTGTATATTCGTCTGGCAATTGCTGACGTCTTTTGGCTCGTCGATCTGTTCACTTGATACACCAAGAGTGTGCGTACTGGTGCACCGATTGGGGAGCGGTGATTTGTACTAGATCATCTCGACTACAAACCCGACAAGTCATGCACCGAGCAGCGGAGATCGAGCCCTCGACTGGCCAACTTAACTAAGCAATTTCGCGGATGCCTGTGATAGCTGAAGGGACTCAGCAGAATGCGTTGTCGCTCTCGCGGTCCATGAACTGTGCCGACAAGCGAGATCATGAAAGCCCTGTAGCGGGCAGTCCGTCGTGATCCCGAGCGGCGTTGCCAAAAGAAGAAAAGGTGAGACACCGAAGTGCGCTTCACCTTATTCCTAGAGAGCGGAGGACACGGGACTCGAACCCGCAACTGGGCGAACCAGCGACTGATTTCGAATCAGCTTCCTAACCATTCGGATATCCTCCTGATTCGTTGCGACCATTCTTGCGACTTGGGGGCGTTTCGACAAGGCCCAGCCAAGAAGAGGGAGTGGAAGGTGATTCGAAATTAGTTCTTAGATCAATTGGTGATTGGACTACTTGTTTTTAGCGCTCATGCGTTCGAATTTCCAGGCGACTTTGGTGGCGGCTTCGCGAACGGCCTTCGAGTCTTCGTACTCGGCTAAGTCGGTGAGCACTTTTTGGTAACCCTGCAAGGTGCTGTATCGCGCGGTGGAATAAGAATTCCACTGAGTCGTAGCACGTAGTTCCATGATCTCGATGGCAGCCAAGCGGACTTGTTCTGGCTCGTCTTCATCCAGAAATAAAACGGGTTCCATTTGGTTTACGCAGAGCGCACGAACGGCTTTTTCGCGAAAGTCTGGATCGTCGGAAGTCGCTAAGAGCTCCTCGGCCAGTTGCGATCGAATGCTTTGACTTACGTTGTACTTCGGCCAGGAACTAACGGCGGTCAAAGCGCTTTTCCATGCGTTGATACGATGGTTGTCGCGCTCGCCATTGGTGACCAACCAACGCAGCAGAATATGCCTAGCATGCTCGGCGTCCTTCTCGCGACGCTCACTAATGTTCCGAGAGTTCTCACGGTCAAAGAAGCCGAATTCTTCGGATGGATTCCAGTCTGCTACCAGATCTTCCCAATTCCTGGTCATCGTGTCCATGAACTGCTCCCCCAGATCATTAATCCGCATTTGGTAAGTGTCCTCGTTTGGTTCGTAGGATTTATAAATCGCTACCAGCAAGGGCACATCAAATGGCGCCGGATTATGCAACGTATGCATGAAGTTAATACGCTGCGCGATGCTGCTACTGGTCAGTTTTTCCTTGAGGTATTCACGTCCTTTTTCATCGCGGCTGAGGCGAATGGTGTGGAGTAAGGCGTTGCGTCGAGCGTCGGAGGTGGCGGCTTCCGCAGCCTCGATCAGTTGCTCAACTTGCCCCGATTGCAGTCGAAATTCAGAGAGAATATCGGCGAGTTGATCAATCTTTGTTTGCTCCTCGGTATCCAGCAGCGTTTGAAGTAATGCAGCGCTATTCGGTCCCGTCGGCTTGACGGGTCGCAGGACTGGCGGAGCATCAACTTGATCCGGTCCGAGACTTGCGATCAGGTCGGCGACTAAATCGAGATCGCGTATCACTGCTCCTCGATTATCATCGGTGTCTGTTGCGCCGACCAAGGTACATTGCCGGGCCGATCCGGGACGGATTGACTTGCCGACCACAATCGCTTGATTGACGTATCCTTGTTCGACGTCGACCGCAAACCCTTCTCCTTTATAGCAAGAAACGACCAATGAATTGTAAATGTAAGATTCCATTCTTATTGGGCCGAGCGCGATGACGATCGAATCGTAAATGTAGCCTTCGAGTTCAGCCGCGCCATTGATGATGACGACGCTCTTGTTGATATAGCCGCCAACACTGATCTCAGGGCGGTAAGGTCCATTCCCAGCGAGTTCAGATTGGGACACTCTTCTGGTCATATTGCCGTTCAGAATGACGGCTCCAGTATGGATGTAGCAATCCTTGGGCGGAGTTTTCATGGCGATGTGTCGAGCCCTTCCCCAGGAATCATGTTCGCCGGCAGGGGCTTGGGGTAACGAAGTCAGCATAGAGGTTGTGGCCATTTCGGCTGGCTTTTCATAAGGTAGTTTGTCGAGTCGAGATTCGATCGCCTTCTGAAACCGCTGCAACTTAGTTTCAACCTCTGCCCACTGAGCATCCGTAGCCTTCATTCCCAGCGAGTCACAATAGGGCAGGAGCTGTTCGGGGGCGTCGTCAATAGCATTCACAGAAGATTGCATCAGAAGAATTGACGCGACCATCGTGTAGGCAATCGATGTTGTTTTCATAATACTCCTCGCTGGGTTCTTGCCGTTTCGATTAGTTCTAACCCATACAGAACGATTCTGCGGCAGGTTTCTTAGTGCTTTTTCTTCTTTTGATGGGCAAAACAGACTGAAATATGCCAGCCGAAATTGAACCGAGATCCATTGGCGCGTTAAAATTGCATTTGTCAATAGCACCATATTCCCCCTTCCTCCTCCCCGTCCCAATTGAGAATCGCCAACGTGACTGGTGTTCTGAAAATCGCGAATGCGAAAAATGCCTTTGGCGGCGGGAATAGGATCAGTGTGGGGATCTTCAGTTTGATGTTGGCTACTAGCTGCTTCAGTCATTGGGACGGACTCTCCGCTTTTGCTCAAGACGGGAGACTCAATGATGCGAAGCTAGAGTTCTTCGAGTCCAAAATCCGTCCAGCCTTGATAGAACATTGCCAGGATTGCCATGCAGCCGATTCTGAAGCAAGTGGTGGTTTACTGTTGGATTCACGTGACGGCTGGCAAGCAGGAGGCGATTCGGGAGTCGCGATTGAGGCAGGCAAGGCGGTGGAGAGCTTGTTCTTTCATGTGATCAGCTACGAAGATCCTGACTTGCAGATGCCACCGGACGGTAAATTGCCGGACTCTTTGATCGAGGATTTCAAGAAGTGGATTGACGATGGTGCCATTGATCCACGGCGTGGTGAGAGCTCGATGGATGAACAGACGGGGCTACCCGTTGAACGAGCCCAAGAGTATTGGAGCTATCGGCCAATTGAGCGGAACAAGTTGGCGAATTTTGGCCGAGCAGATTTCATTGATGGCGAGATCGAATCCACCCTATCCGAGTTAAGTTACTCGCCTCTGCCGCCTGCCTCCGATGCGGTGCTCGTACGGCGGCTGTATTACGATCTTGTGGGGTTACCTCCAACAGAAAATCAGATTCACGCATTCGTCGACTCGACCGAAACGAACAAAATAGAAAAGCTGGTGGAGGCGTTGCTGGACTCGCCGCAGTTTGGTGAGCAGTTCGCACGGCACTGGATGGATGTTGCCCGGTATGCTGAGTCGATAACTCTTCGTGGCTTTGTACTGCCGGAAGCGTGGCGGTACCGAGACTATCTTGTCCAAGCCTACAACAACGATCGACCCTTTGATCAAATGATCGTCGAGCAAATTGCAGGCGACCTATTAGAGTCAGAGGATGTCGAGTTTGGCGAGCATGAGAAAAGGTTGGTTGCTACTGGCTTTCTAGCGCTTGGGAATACGAATCTGGAGAAGCAAGATAAGACACAACTTGAGATGGACTATATCGACGAGCAGCTGGAAGTTATCGGCCGAGCTTTTCTAGGGCAAACGATAGGCTGTGCACGTTGTCATGATCACAAGTTTGATCCGATACCGACTCGCGACTACTACGCATTGGCCGGCATCTTTCGTTCTGCGGTGGCTCTGAAGCACTCGAATGTGTCGCAGTGGATTGAGCGTCCTTTGCCGCTACGGCCGGAGGAAGGTGAGGCTTTCAAGAATCATGAGCTTGAAAGTAAAAGATTGTCCATGCAAATCAAATCGCTCACCGACTCTCTAGAACTGGCCAAAGGCGAAATGGGTGGCGTGAATGAGCTGCCGGGACTTTCGTTAGATACGAATCAGGCGGAACTCGTCGGAAATTGGCGTGAGTCGCAAAGCGTCCGAGGTTATTTTGGCGACAACTATCTGGTTGCGTTGGAGGATCGTTGCGAAGTTCATTACTCCGCGACCTTGCAGGGCAAACACGAAGTTCGCTTGAGCTACACACCGAGTTCCAATCGCACTGGGAAACTCGAAGTGCGAATCGCGCACGCTGGCGGTGTCGAAACGGTCAACGTGAATCAAAAGAAGATTCCGAGTAGTCGCTTGCTAACGCTTGGCAGTTTTGATTTTGATTCAGAAGTTCCGGCTAAAGTCTCACTGATTGCAAACAGCACCAAAGAGGCTGTGATTGCGGATTTGGTGAATTTTGTTTCTCTTGAAGAGCAGAGCTTGGTAGACGAAACGAAGGGACCTGATCCGAAACTCGTGGCCAAGGTCGCAGAGATGGAATCGCAAATTGAGGCGCTCAAAAAGGAGCAGGGAAAGCTCGCCAAGCGGGCTCCCAAGCGCGCTCGCTATTTGACCGTCGAGGAAAAGGGCAAGGTGCAGGATATCGCGATTCACATTCGCGGCGATGTTCACAATTTGGGCGATGTCGTGCCGCGTGGTTTTTTAACCGCGGTCGGCCCACGCGAACAAGCGACTCTAGATAACAGAAGCAGTGGCAGGCTTGAGTTCGGATATTGGATTGCCAGTCGAGATAATCCACTCACAGCCAGAGTTTACGCCAATCGTGTATGGACCTGGTTGATGGGCCGCGGCTTGGTTTCGACTGTAAATAACTTTGGTACGACAGGAACAACACCATCGCATCCTGAGTTGCTGGACGGACTAGCAATGTTTTTGCAGAGGCACGACTGGTCTACAAAAGCACTGGTGAGAAAAATCGTGCTTTCCGATGCGTATCAACGTTCTTCATTTGTTCCACGTGACAATACGGAGGTTAATGTTGATCAGCTAAGTACGATGCGAGAGATGGATCCGGGGAACGCTCATTATTGGAGAGGTCATCGTCGCAGGTTAAGTGTGGAGTCCTTGAGGGATGCAATGCTGTCGGCTAGCGGAGAGTTGGATTTGACGCTAGGCGGTTCACTGATTCGGAAGGGAACGAAATCAGATTACGATTACAAGCATGATGGTCTTCGTCGCAGTATCTATCATCCTGTTTTTCGAAATTCCTTGCCGGAACTCTACGAAGCCTTCGACTTTGCCGATACAAGTGTATCCGTGGGGCAAAGACCACGTAGCACGGTGGCGACGCAGAGTTTAGCACTCATGAATCATCCCTGGGTAGCGAAGCGTGTTGCAGCAACGGCAAAGCTCATCGTGAGCGAGACTGAAGGAGCAATTTTGCTTGCGGATAAGGAGAGGTTTATCCCAGCATTGACATCCTTGTACCTGCGAATCCTGGGACGGGAACCATCGCCAAGCGAGATTGAAATCGCCGGTGATTTTTTGAGTTCCAATGGAAGTTCCGAAGACGCCAGACGCGAGCGGCTAGTGCAATTGATCCACTCGATATTTGCGTCGATTGACTTCCGGTACTTAGAATAGTTTGGAGTTTCGGTTGCTAAGATCTCGTAGGTTCTCCGTTGGAAAAAGACCATGAATCAGAATGCTAAAATCGGATTTACTCGGCGTGAAATGCTGGCAGGATCCGCATGTGGTTTTGGTGCTTTGGCCAGCAACGCCCTGTTGGGACAATCTGCCTTAGCGGGAAGCAATCTAGCTTCAACTACACACCACCGGGCAAAGGCGAAGCGAATTATTTTCTTGTTCATGCAAGGTGGCGTGAGTCAGGTAGATTCCTTTGACTACAAACCGATTCTGGAAGAGCGAGACGGTGAGTCTTTGACTTGGGATGACGCGCGGCAATTGGCCAAGACTGGAAAGCGGTCGAATTTTAAGTTGATGAGGTCGCCATGGAAATTTCACCAATATGGTGAAACGGGAAAGCCGGTATCGGATTTGTTTCCTGCGACCGCTGAGCATGTGGACGATCTGTGTTTTCTGCATGGAATGCACACGGAAGGAGTCGCGCATGGTCCGGCGACGCTGTTCTTGCATTGCGGTGCTAGTAACTTCATTCGACCGTCCTTTGGCAGTTGGGTTTTCTATGGACTTGGCACCGAAAATCAAAACTTGCCTGGTTTCGTTACGATTGCTCCCTCCGTTGGCAATGGTGGCCCACGTAATTATGGCGCCGCTTTTCTGCCTCCTAGTTTTCAGGGAACGAAGATTGGAAATCCTGGTAAGGCGGATTTAGAGATCGAGAGTCTAACTCGTGATTTGCCGATGGAGTCGCAACGAGCACAAATGAACTTGTTGCAGAAGTTAAATGCAGAGCAGCTCTCGAGACGAACTTCGCTTGGGGCCAGCGACGGCGAGTTGGAAGCGGCAATTGAGTCGATGGAGCTTGCTTGGAGGATGCAGCAAGTCGGACCAGAGGTATTGGATATCTCGAACGAAAGTCCATCTACGCTCGCGCGTTATGGAATCGACAATCCGAAGACCCAGGGCTATGGCCAAAAATGCCTGCTGGCACGTCGTCTTTGCGAAGCTGGAGTGCGTTTCATTCAAGTGAACTATGGTGATAACTCGGCGAATCCAGCATGGGACCAGCATTCCAATATTCCAAAGCATGCCGATCACGCCTTGGCTGTTGACCGACCCATTGCCGGTCTGCTGGACGATCTCAAGGAGCGTGGTTTGTTGGAGGATACGATCGTTTGGTGGGGCATGGAATTTGGACGTACTCCTTATGCGCAGGACAATGGAACCGGGCGTGATCATAATCCCAGCGGGTTTACCGTCTGGCTCGCTGGCGGAGGCTTCAAGCCAGGTTATTCGCATGGTTCGACGGATGAATTCGGGTTTCGGGGCATCCAAGGAAAAGTACACATGCACGATTTGCATGCGACGTTATTGCATCAACTTGGCCTCGACCATGAACGCTTGACCTACAGCCATGCGGGCAGGAATTTTCGGTTGACATCACCGCTCCCATCAGTGTGTACCATTCAGTCCTGCTATATCTCTATAGCTGCTCTTGTTAGACATGTTCACGGCTGTGAC
>JBCCEO010000398.1:0-7301 GCA_039030255.1 Planctomycetota bacterium
GCTAGATTCTCCGAGTCTTGCTGAGCAAACTGGAATGGCGTCCACCTGCAGGAGCTCAGCTGCATCTGACCATCGTCCAGCTGATTTATAGTGTAATGCGAGAACGCCCATTCCGCGTATCGTATCTGGATGATCTTTCCCCAGAACCTTTCGTTTTGCCGCAAGTGTATTCTCGCTAAGACGGATCCCTTGCTTTAGATTGCCAGAATTCACATAGTAACCTGCAAGTTTCCTCCGATCACGATGGTGGTATAGTGGTTTTGTTTTAGGCTTTTTAGTGCAACCGAGTACGCATGTTCAAGTTGCCTAATTGCTTCTTTTTGTTTGATTGCAAGAAAGAGCGTCCGAGAAAGTTCATTTTCGGTTGTAAGTGTCTCTGGATGCGCTAATCCGAGAATATCTCGTCGATCTAAAAGTAAGGAATTGAACGACTCCTCCGCCTCTTCAAGACGCCTCGTTTCTCGTAGTGCGATTGCCAAGGAATTTCGAGTCTTGATTGCCTCCACGTGTTGTTTTCCTACCGACAGTTCGTGCAAGACTGTCAAGTCAGCTAGAACTTCCGTAGCGTCGACGAACCGCCCAATCGCGATATAGGCCATCCCCAAATTCTGGAGTGCAAAACGTTTCAGTTTGTCCCTGTCCGAATTCTTCGAGCCAGAGACATCGGAAAGTTTGTCAACAAGTGATTCATAAACACGAACTCCCTCTTGCAACTGTCCCGTTTGCTTGAGCACATATCCAAGGAGCATCTGCTGAGCCAGTACGTCTGTATTTTTCGGATCCGATAATTTGATGGTCGCACGCAAACACTCTCTCTGCAGCTGGACTAGACCTTCAAACTCTCCCACCGTCGCGCAGTAGCCGACAACAACACTTGCCGCTTCTAGCGTTTGGGGTGAATCGGCCCCCAGCTTACTTCTGCGATATTGGTGAACCTCCTTGGCGAGCTTGATGGCTGTCTCGTGTATTCCCAAGCCGAAATAGGTTTGTGCGAGCTGAAAGTACAGGTCGTGGTGGTGGTCGTCTGCAGCATCCGCAAACTCTTCAGGAATACCCGCAACAATCTGATCTAGCACTGCGACCATTGTTATTTTGCGACCATCAACGCTGGGGTCAGGACTACGAAACGCGGTTACGAAGTACCGAAAAGCTCGTTCAGCCCTTATTCACGCAGCCCGTTCCTTCTCTTCAGACGCCTTCGTTTTTTCTTCCGACGCTCGTGCATCGTCCCCCGCATTCTCTGCTCTCACACGCAGTTTTTTTTCGCGTTGCTCGGAATGGTACGCCTTAGACCACATGTAGGTGGTTCCAACCAAACCGAGCGTGATAGACGCAATACAGCCGCTGCCGTAGAAAAAGCAATCCATTGTTTTCGAATCAGCTTGGAAAACCGATACGCGAAGGTTTGTGGATGGGCAAGAACGGGCTGCCTCCTCAAATAGCGAACTACGTCATCTGCCAAAGCTCCAGGTGTGTCATAACGCCGCGAACGATTTTTCTCGAGGGTCTTGAATGCAATCCAATCAAGGTCGCCTTAGCCAACCCAAAATCAATGACCTTAGAGACTGGCTCGCCGTCAATCACGGTGACCAAGATATTGGAAGGTTTGATATCGCGGTGCACAATCCCTTTGATGTGTGCGTGTTGGATCGCGCGGCAAGTTTGCACGAAGAGCTCGAGTCGTTCGTTGGGCGAGAGCTTGCTGCGGTCGCAGTATTCGGTGATCGGCACACCCTTTACGAGTTCCATCGCAAAGTAAGGTCGGCCATCCTTCGTAACGCCAGCGTCGAGAACCTTGGCAATGTTGTGGTGGTCCATCATCGCCAAGGCTTGCCGCTCCGCATTGAATCTGGCCAAGATTTCCTTGGCGGGTGTATCCGACCGAATGACCTTGAGTGCAACTCTGCGTTTAACGGGGCGATGTTGCTCGGCCATGAAGACATGCCCCATCCCGCCCTGGCCAATGGGCTGAAGCACTTTGTAGCCTTCGACCTCAGGAAGTGTTTCTTCGGCTGAGGAGGCGTCGAAACCTCTAGCCTGATCCGAAGATAGATTGATAGATTCTTCGGACTGAAGAATTTTCTCAACCTGATGCGCTTCCTCGTCGCTTAACGAGCTAAAGAACTCCGTTCTGGACGGCCCCTGTAAGTCTCTAGCTTGGCGTGCGAGTTCGTCGAATCGCTGATCTTCTGACATGGAGGCAACTTCGACAGAGGATTTGAAAAAACCGGCCTAGCTAAGCCAGCTAGGCTCGTAGTAATCACGAAAAGGACTCAATTAATTTGGCAAGTGTGTGAAGGAAGATCCAGTAGCCGGGCCAAAACGCGGCTGCGACGGCGGTGGATTTCCAGTTGCCCCCATGAAAAAGCTGACCTAAGAAAATCCCAGCGATCAGTGTCCAGACCACGGTCATTTCAGGAAGATCTGAATGGTACTAGAGACCAATGTTGGCTCCGACGCCCGTCATCAACAAACCAATGGTGCCGATGTTGATCTGAAAAAAGTGCGAATCGCTTTGCTTGGTACTCACAGTAGACACGATAGAGCGTCCTAGGAATGATGGTGAAGGACTCAAAGACTCCGTCCGACGTCCTGTTCGAATTCCTGGTTCTTAGCAGTCTTTCTTGCCATGAGGTTCCTCTCGTTGTCTTGCTTTGCGGTGGCTGATTTGCGAGCGCCTTAGGCATAGTCGTGGCACGCAGTCAGGCGTCTCAAAGCAAGAACACAAGGAAAGTACGTTGGCTGCGCTGCAGTTGTAAGATTCTTTGGAAAATTTCGGCTAACAAATCTGAAGGGAAAACGTTTCACTCGGCGCAGTTCTTGAAGTTGACGTGCGTACTCTTCCCGATGTCGGAAACATTATCCAGCTTAGGGAGAAAAAGAGTGCCTTGGAAAGAACAGTTATCAAGGTCTTTGAAAACGGAGCTCCTTGAAGGTCGAGCCTTGATGGCCGCGTCGATCTTTGTGCATCCAGATTTAGGGGACGATGCAAACTCGGGATATGAGGAAAACTATGCAATTGAAAGCACTACTCGCCTCGAAAGCGATTACCAGGGTGCAGACCGCATCTCGCTGTCCCCCGGTGATGAGCTAGTATTTCTGGAAGGCACTCTTGATCAAAGTGTGGTGCTGCGCGGTCTCAAAGGAACCGCGGAGCAGCCAATTCGGCTGACTGCTCGACCTGGGGCTAAGCTGGCTCCGACCGTTCGCGAAGGTGTCGAATCGAATGCAATTTACTTGTACGATTCCGAGCACGTGATCATCAGCGGTTTTGATGTCACATCCAAGGGGAACGGAATTTTCCTGGCGAGTAGTTCGAACATTACCGTCCAGAACAACTACATCCATGACGTCGATGGAATCGCGAATGATAACATGGCCGGAGTGCACATTGTCGGTGGCGATAATATCCACATTGCGCATAACTTTTTCGTGAACAACTTCCAGCGGGAGCGGCCCGGCAATCAAAACAATCGACATTTCGTTGCCTTTGGAGCGACCAACGTTACCGTTAGCAATAACGTTATGTGGAATGAACTTGACGATGTCGGAGCGGGCGCCGAATACAAACATCTTGGCAAACTAGGGCCTGATGCGGAGGCTCCATTTACTTTCACGCACAACATTGTGGCCAACGCGAATGGAGTATCTGTAGGCACTTCTGCACCAAACAGCGTAATCCGAGAAAACTTGATTCTCGACTCGGGCTACGTCGTAGTAGCAGACCGTGGTGGATCCCATCACCTGAGCAACGAAGTCATCGAATGGAACACGATTGTCAATCGTCGCGAAGGAGGAGACACAGCGGGACTCTTTGTTGGAACCAGCGAGAATCCCGGCTATCCATTGGGCGAAATACAGTTCAATCACAACGTCGTTCATGACACGCGAGACTACAACCACTCCGACCGAAGTACGATGAACCTACACCGGTATGGGGATGACTCGTATTATCAGCGCCTGGTCGAGGATGGCCTGTTTTCAGCGGACGGAAACGTGTATGACACGGCACATTCAGCACAATTTGATGTGTTTGGAAGCGATATTCGTGGTAACAAAGTTGGATTCAAAGACAGCTTCCTTGCCTGGCAGTCGCTCGGTTACGACCGACACGGCGTCGAAACGAACTCGGGCCTCGATCATCTGTATCAACCACTAGACAACGCTCGCCCCGCTGCGGGATGGTTAGATTCTGGGACTGCAAAGCTCGTTCTGCTCAATGAAAGTTGGAGCGTCAGCGAAGGCGAGTCGACGACGTTGCAACTCGTTCGAAGTGGCGTAAGCCTTGCCGAGCCAATGAGCGTTCGACTGAGCGTTAGCGTGGATAACGTTGAAGTGCCAGCAGTTGTCACTATTCCAGCAGGCGAGCAATCCGTTGCATTCGAAGTATCTGCTCTCACCGATCAGCTCGAGGAGTCCACAGAAGCGGTCCAAATCCTAGCAGAGAGCCAGATGTTTGATGCAAGTACCTGGCTACAAGTCTTGCACGTAGCGCCTACCACTACAATCGGCGACAATGATGAAGGCGAGCGATTCTACTGCGTACCAATCGAACCGCCTGTTTTCGTGGCCACGGACGTGGAAGATGTCGATGCCGTCTTGGGTGAAGTCTACGGGCCACAAGAATCGGGAGCGACCGTGTCCCAGGACAATTCAATTACAGAATCGCTTGATGTTTCACCTTCTACTGAAGTACGCGTCACATGGCAGAGGGTCAATTTCAATCCGCATACTAGCGAAGCAGGTGATTCCCGATTCGTTTACCTGAAAGCGGGAGACCACGAAGTCTATTTCGACACACTTTATGGAGGAACTCCAACAACGTACGCACGAGATGGTCGAAATGTGATCGCCAGTTTTCCTGGACTTGGATTCGGTGGCAACATCAATACAGGGCAGGATGGAACGCAAGCCTCGGCCAATGGCATCGCCTTTAACCCAATTGCGCAGCTCAACGATCCGGAAACAACCGCGTTGTACAACTACTATGGACGCGAGACCGAATTGATTGAAAACGCAGATCAGTCGGTGAGCTACACCGTTCGTGGATTCATGCCAAACTTCTGGCAATCTCATGAAATGCGAGACGACGCAATACCGACGTTCCCGGGAGTAACTGACCACAACTGGATCACGGTCTATCACGATCGTGGCGATGCCGCAGCAGTCAGGAACGATCCCACAGTGCCTGTCATCTTTGAAGGTAGTGCCGATCAACCGATAGGGTACAACTTCATCGGTAATGAATTGCTGGCAGATTCCCTGCCCTGGAACCAACGTTTATTTTCGATTCCCGAGGGCAGGGTTGCCTTCAAGACGAACGTGAGCTTGACTGGTGCCGGTGACGATGCCTGGGCAGGGATTCGCTTTCGTTCGCAAGTGCCCACATATGGAGCAGCCGATATTCACGATGCCTATCAGGCGGATGGCTACTCATTGAATGTGAACAAGTTTGGCGACCTTCAGCTTCTCCGTCAGCAGGGCGGTGTAAGCAATGCGATGTGGACGGGCAGTTTAGCAAACTTAAAAGGAGCCGATGTCAATCAACCTGGCGGAGTCGTCCTGGAAGTGCGAACGCACAATGGCCAACCCGGATGGATGCAGATCTTAGTCAACGGTCAGGCAGTTGCTGAATTGAATGATACTCAGCCGATTCTAGGTGAGCACAACGGCCTTGTTGCTTCCACGACTGATGGGCGGATTCGGTTCGGCAATCGTGAATTCTTTGATGTAAGCTACGAACAGGAAACGACCTACACCTTGCGTACCGACGGGCAACTTGAACTGGACATGGAAGTACGTTTGGCTGAGGGAGTCTCCTCCCCGGCGACGTTCTATCGCGCAGGTCAGCACGTCTACATTGATCCGAGCTTGTTTGACGCCCAAGAGGTGGCTCTGTGGGGCGACTCAGAGGAGGGACGAGTTTCCCAGCCTGAATTTCTGGTGAGTAAAGTCACGCCATCACTTGGCGGCCTGCATTCACTGTGGATTGGAAAAGCCGATAGTAGTTTCGGACTTAGCGCACGGGTTTTAAATGCTTCCGGCGGATTGCATCAATACTTTTTCGGGTGCAAGGCTGCGCGCCAATGGAATGGGAACCATGTCTATGCTCTGGCCCATCCTGGATTCTAACAAGCAAACCTTTGATTATACACGAGAGGACATCATGCCTGCCATAAAGGGAGATGCTTTCATCTGTGCATGTATCAATGCCAATGACCCTTTGAAGGATATGCGATGGTTTTTGGATGATTTGAAGCGAATTGGGGTACATTCTGTCTCCAACATTGGACCTTCTATCAGTTATGTAGACAAAGACAGTGAGATCTTCAGGGTCTTGACCAAAAGCGGTATTACCTTAGACAATGAGATTGAAATGCTAAAGCTGGCGAAGGAAATGGATATGGTTTCTGTAGGGCTTGCCTTTAACATGGAAGACAGCGTTAAAATGATGGAAGAAGCACAACCAGATATCTTCTGTTTCCATGCAGGCACGACCAAAGGTGGCCTCACAGGCTATGATTCTGGGGAGACCATTGAACAAACAGCCGCCAGAACGGAGGAAGCCAATATCGCGCTACGGAAAATTAAGCCGGATGTCATGCTCATCGCACACTGAGCAGCCCTTGAGAATCCGGTGGATGCTCAGTATATTCTGAACCATACGACTTGCGATGGTATCTGGACAGGCTCTTCAACTGAAAGAATCCCCATTGAAAAGGCGGTGTATGCTACTGCGAAAGAATTTGCTGATCTTAGATTTCCTAAAAAGTGATTTTCTGGGGTTTGAAGCTGAAGGACACTGAGAATTATGTTTAAGCATTATGATGAGGCGAATCGGCTAAGCCGCCTATAAAAGAATATATCAATGACTAAAACAATTGCACTACTCGTAACGCTCGACACCAAACATCAGGAAGCAGGTTTTTTAGTTGAACAAGTTAAAGCCAATGGGCACACGCCTTTGTTATTCGATATAGGAGTGGTAGGAAAAGCCGGGATCCAAGCCGACTACACCCGGGAAATGATCGCACAGGCAGGTGGATCTGATTTGGAAACATTGCTGCACAATCCCACCCGAGAAGAAGCAGGTCCCATTATGGTGATGGGCTGTATCAAGATCCTTAAAGAAAAACTCGCTAAAGACGAGGTACATGCTGTTTTAGGCCTTGGAGGTACTCAAGGAACTTCCAGCTGTTGTGATGTCATGCAGGCTCTGCCGTATGGATTGCCCAAAATCATGGTTTCAACCGTTGCCTCTGGCGACACCTCCAGTTTCGTTGGGATCAAAGACATCACCA
>JBCCEO010000399.1:0-7289 GCA_039030255.1 Planctomycetota bacterium
CCACTTCCATCTGGCAACTGAATATCAAACAAAGCAAGTTCAACGCGGGTCTCAGTCAGCCGTTGTCGAGCCTCGGCGATGGTGCTGGCTTTGACGACTTTTAATCCCAGTGCTCCAAGATGTTGCTCCAACAGCATTAACTGAGCGGGATCATCTTCGAGCAACAATACTTTTCGCGATCCATCACCGGTCCTGACTGATGACAATGCTGGCTCTGGAGACTCGCTGCCCACGGGACAAAGAGCTGACCCAGCCTCGGCAGATTGCACGTCCTTAGCCCCCCAACCGTCAGCCCAATCCTCGGCTTCGAAGAGCGAAGCTCTAATTCTGCTCAAAGTTTCACTTTTATGTTCCACGCGACTTCGATCCAGATTACGACTTGGATTTCGCAACGCGATTCGCCGTCCCAGACATCATCCCGCTGCTAGCATATAGAAAGACTCCATTTTGGGTATCGACCTCGAAACGCTAGCATAGCCATATGAGATTCAGATTTTGGGGGCTCCCCAGGTTCCAAGCAGCGATTATGCAGGCTGTGCAGCCTGGCCGCATTCGCAAAAGGGCTTAGAACCGCTATCAGCCAATGTTCTTCGTCCTAAAAACAGCGTGTAGTTCAAGCCAAGCAAAACGAATCTAGACGTCGATTTCTTGGGCATCTTCAGCCCGATCCATAATGAAATGGAACCTTGCCGAGGCGTCGCGGCCCATCAAATCGGAAACAACGCGGTCCGTTTCTAGCTGGTCATCGACTTCAACCCGTAGCAATCTTCGAGTTGCCGGGTTTAGCGTTGTTTCCCAGAGCACTTTGGGCATCATTTCTCCCAATCCTTTGAATCGCGTGATCTCAGGCGTAGAGCGTCCATCGGCATCGGCCAGAATCTTCTCCCGATCCGAATCGTCAGCCGCCCAAAACGTCTCTTTCCCGATGTCGATTCGATACAAGGGAGGTACCGCAATATAGACCCGCCCGTCAGCGATCAAAGCGGGCATGTGACGATAAAAGAACGTCAAAAGAAGAGTCGTGATATGGTGCCCATCGGAATCTGCATCCGCCAGCAAGATGACTCGATCGTATCTGATCTTGGAGACATCCATATCCTTGCCGATGCCACACCCAAGTGCGGTCACAACATCTTGCAACTCTTTGTTATCAAGCACTTTCTTCAGCGTCGCACTCTCCGTGTTTAGAACTTTTCCACGCAAAGGTAGAATCGCCTGGTGATTGCGATCGCGACCTTGCTTTGCACTTCCTCCCGCAGAGTCACCTTCCACAATAAACAACTCGGAATTCCCACGACCGGCTGAAATGCAATCGCTAAGTTTTCCTGGCAACATAGCTCCGCGCGAAGTGGCAGTCTTCCTTGAAACGGACTCTGAAGCGGCTCTGGAAGCAGCTCTTGCCCGAGCCGCAGCGATAATTCTTGCAACAATCGATTCGGCAACCGAGCGATTACTATTGAGCCATTGCTCGAGCTCCGAACGCATGGCTCCATCCACGACAGGCTGCACTTCAGGGTTGTTCAAGCGATCTTTGGTCTGCCCTTGAAATTGTGGGTCTCCGATGAACACCGATACAATCGCCACGATTCCTTCGCGGATATCCTCTTGAGCAATCTTGACGCCACGCGGGACAAGACTGTGGGTTTCCAGGTAATTCCTCAAGGCCTTACCCAACCCTGAGCGAAAACCATTTTCGTGGGAACCGCCCACTGCAGTAGGAATACCATTGACATAGGAGCGAATATGTTCGTCGGTAGATTCTGTCCACTTTAGCGTGATCTCGACGCGATCCCCACCGTCTTTTCGCAGTGTAAAAGGAGATTCGTGAATGGAGCGAGCCGAACGCTCCTCGATAACATTCTCCAAGTAATCGACGATACCATTTTCATGAAGAAAAGCTTCCTTTTTGCCATTCACTTCATCGACGTAGCTTACCTTCACGCCACGATGCAGGAAGCTGGTAATTTCAAGTCGCTGACGAATGGTCTCTGGATTGAAAACCGTCTTAGGAAAAATCGTGGGATCTGGGGTAAAGGTGATGGTCGTACCCGAACCGCGAAAGTTTCCCTTGGCTTTTTGCAACTTCGTTGTTGCCTTGCCTTGCGCAAACTCCATGCGATATTGAGCTCCGTCACGACGAACGACAGCAACCAGTTTCTTGGAAAGCGCGTTGACTGCCGAAGCCCCCACCCCGTGCAGACCACCCGAGGTCTTGTAGTTTTTGCCTTCGAATTTGCCGCCAGCGTGAAGTACAGTTAGCACCATTTCCAAGGCACTTTTCTTTGTCTTCCCGTGCTTGTCGACCGGAATCCCGCGGCCATTGTCAGAGACGGTAATTGTCGATCCATCTTTATGGAGCGTGACAGTGATTTCTGAAGCATGTCCATTCATCGCCTCATCGACCGAATTGTCCAGGATTTCCCAGACAAGGTGATGAAGCCCCTGTGATCCAACGCCACCGATATACATTCCCGGCCGTTTGCGGACGGGCTCCAGCCCTTCCAAGGCAACGATGTCGTCGGCGGTGTAGTTTTTGTTTGCAGTAGCCATGGCAGCGAGCTGTCTATTCCTTCGGAGGTTCTAATGCTTCGGGAGCTTGGGGAGGAGGCAAAACAATTTTTGCGATCTTTCCATTCTTCTGGATTTCGTTTCCGCGTCCACCGCGAGAAGTCGTTCGATACTTGGCGGTCGATATTGTCTTTTGTGCACCGCGATTGGTCTCAACAACCAGCAAGTCACGATCTCCTTTCGAGGCCTTGAATCCGAGTAATCGATCCGTCTTGGCCAGTTTAATTAGCGTTACACCCTTGCCAGCGCCGGACAAGTAATTGATCTCCTCAATTTCACAGACCATGGCTCGGCAGTCTCCGGAAATTGCGAGGATCGTTTCAGATCCATCGACAGGTGCAACGCCCACAATCTCAGCTCCGGCGGCGACCCGAGCGTAACGTCTTCCCGTGCGAGTCGACGGTTCCGCGAAAGGCTCCAGTCCAAAACGCAACGCAAATCCGTTGCTGGATGCGGCGAAACCATGAACTTCAGGACAGTACTCTGGACGCTTCGGATCTTCGGCAATATCTCCGATCGCTCGTGGATCCATCGAGTATGCCGAAACGATTTTTTCGCCATCCTTCATTTTGAACAGCTTCTGCACCGGTTCGCCGTAGCCGGTCGAAGGCGGAATGTCGATCATGCGCGCCGTGTAGCAGACACCAAAAGACGAGAAGAAGGCAATCGTAGCCCGAGTCGACCCGGCCGCGCAGGCTAGAACTGAGTCCCCCTCACGCATGCGGCTTTTTCCTGGAGCTGCAATCTGCTTCTGACGCTTGACCCAACCGTCCTTCGAAATCAAAACGTTGCATTCTTCTGCAACGATGAAGTCTTCAGCCGAATACTCGGGTTCTTCCTCGACAGTCAGAATCTTCGTGCGGCGAGCACCATCTTTCGTCTTGGCGTATGTCGTCACGACCAATTCGATTTCCTCGCGGACAATCTTCCATCGACCGGAATTCACCGTGTCATCCGTGCTTTCACGCAGTAGCTTCTTGATCTGCCGCGCTCTCTTTTGCTTATCCTTCAGTTCCTCTTGCACCAAGTTGATTTCCAACTTTGCCAAGCGATAGAGCTTCAATTCAAGGATGGCATCGGTTTGTTCAGCATCTAGACCGCCATCGTCGGCAGGAAATCGCTTCATGATCTTCTTGGCGGCATCTGCCTTTCCATCAGATCGTCGGATGATTCGAATGATCTCATCCAAGGCATCGAAGATTAGCACAAAGCCTTCGAGAATGTGCATTCTTCGCAACAGTCCCTCTAGCTCATGCTCAAGCCGCCGCGTAACAACATCGAGCCGGAAGTGCAGGAAGTGCCAAAGTACTTCTTTCAAGCCCAAGCGTTCTGGCCGACCGACCTCAGGATTCTCGGTGGGTACCAAACACGTCAGATTGACATTGAAGTTGGTTTGCAATGGAGTGTGTTTGTAGAGATACGCCAACACCTTGGCTTCGTCCGCGTCCTTGCGTAACTGCAAATCGATGCGAATTTCTTCGGTCGACAGATCCTTGACGTCCTCAATCAGAGGCATCTTGCTGTTGATCACAAGTTCGGCGATGCGCTCGACCAAATTTGCTTTGTTCACTCCGTAGGGCACGGAGTTGATCTGCAGGACTTTTGCACCGCGCTGCCCGCCGATGACTTTACTGGTCGCACGAATCTTCAGCGTTCCTTGCCCAGTTCGGTAGATCTCCCGCAATTCCTCTTTAGTGTTGATCACTTGACCGCCAGTTGGAAAATCTGGCCCCTGAACCGCGTCGTTGGCAACCAGCTGATAGTCCTTGATCTCCGGATTCTCAAGCAGCTTTAGCAGCGCCTTGCAAACCTCGCCCAAGTTGTGAGGTGGAATATTGGTGGCCATTCCAACGGCGATACCCATGGCACCATTGACAAGCAAGTTCGGAATGCGCGAGGGCAAAACCACCGGCTCGGAAAGCGAGCCATCGTAATTCGGTTTGTGCGGGACAATCGTCTTGCCAAGATCACGCAGCACCTCCAACGCAATCGGAGCCATCCGGCACTCGGTATAACGCATGGCGGCCGCGTTATCGCCATCGATTGAGCCAAAGTTGCCACTGCCATCAATGAGCGGAGTGCGCAATGAAAAGGGCTGCGCCATCCGCACCAAGGCTTCATAAATGGCACCGTCACCATGCGGATGGTACTTACCCATTACGTCGCCCACTACGGTCGCACATTTGCGATGCTTAGAGGTGGCCGAGAGCCCCTGCTGGTTCATCGTGTACAAGATGCGGCGCTGCACCGGCTTCAATCCGTCGCGAACGTCTGGCAACGCCCGACTCGTGATAACTGACAACGAATAATTGAGATAACGATCCTGAGCAGCAATACGCAAGGAAACAGGTTCGATTTGGTTCTGCTCTTCAGCACTCTCGAACAGATCGCCCTTGCGGCCCGAGCTTTTGCTGCCCTGATTTGATTTTCCAGCCTTCTTGGTTGGCCTTTTTTTGGCCATTAGTTACTACCCTCTTGCCGCCCTAGGCGGCTCCTGCTTGCGAATTGTTGGTCGAAAACGGTGAGCTTATCGAAAAGTAAGCTTTTCCGCATTAGAGAATTCAGTCAAGGAGGGGCAAATAGATGGGGCGATCCTAGCCAAAATGCGAACTTGGCGGCTCGGCGAGTGCTCAACTGCTTGCTGGACTTTAACGGTTGGTCAAAACGCGGTCGGCGCGTAAAAACTGACTTAAATGGAACAGCTCTTTCCTCCGATCTCTCCCAAGGAGAAAGAGCGCTGGATTTCCCGAGGTAGGTTTCCATGGAGTGGGAGCCGCAGCGTCCTGCCAGCTCGGCTTGGCAGGTCCAAACAGTTCGCAGATCAGCGACTCTTTCATCAACAAGGATGTTCCAGGTCCGTGTTTTCGGGCAAAGCAAAAATCTAGGGAAGGAATCCGTCGATGCAATTCGGAACCAAACTTACACTCGCGGCGGCTTTGCTGGCTTTCTGCAGCCTGACGAGTTCCGCCAATGCCCAGCAATACGGCAACGGCCCTCAACTATTCGCCAACCAGTACAGCAACGGCGCGAACCAGGCAACGGCTCAAATGTATCTGTCCCCCGTACCAGTTCCGGCCTGGGTTGGACACACTTATTACACCTATCAGCCTTTGTACCCGCACCATTACATGCACCCGCATTCTGACCGTTTCCACAATTACTACGACGGTGGCCGTGGACTGAACCGCACCCGAGTTCACTACTCGACAGCTCCACTGCGAACAGCAATTCAGTCATTCTGGAGCTCTGGTCTTATTCCACGTCGCTAACGGTCGTCTGCTAAATTCGGACTATCAGATAGCAACAGTAGACAAACGAACACTCGCTTCGCCGCAGGAGTGCATCTCAGCGAGCTGAGAATTGCGAAGTAGTTGGTCACGACTCAAAGGAAAATCAATGAAGAACTTAGTTTTGGCTCTAACACTCGTCACAGTCGCATTTGCGGCGAGTAGTGCAAAAGCGGACCGCGGTCCTTTCGGACGCTTGCTCGGCAAGGGCATTGCAACGCGCGGCGATGCTTGGGCTCAGCAGCATGCTTCCGGAAGATCATGGCACGGCAACCACTACTATCTTCCTTACGGGCAACCTCTTGCCCTGGTAGTACCGCCCAATGCGATCATGCACCAAACGTATTCTTGGGGCGTTTCGCAGAACTTGATGATGCCGACTTATCACCAGTACGGCCCATCTGCAATGCCAAGCCCAGGCGGAGCAGGTTTCTACGGAACTCCAAGATGGCCATCGCACACGGACGAATTTGGCGTGTATCCCGTTCGCGTTCCTTGGTAATCGCGAACATTGGCCGGGGCATCAGAGTCCCATCAGACAACAATATATCGAACACCGGCTTCCCAGGCCGGTGTTCTTTTTTGCCTATATTCTTTCATGCTGCTTTTGGCCCAACCAGAATTCTGCCGGTAACTGGACGTCGGCGCCGCAGGCATGCTCCGATAAACTAAGTCTGATATCCCAAAAACATAGCCCCAAAGCATTCTGTCAATTCGTTTGCGAGATCCTCCATGTCGTATGAAGTCAACATTAACGGAGAGTATGTTCCCAAGTCGGAAGCAAAAGTTAGCGTGTACGACCATGGCTTGCTTTACGGCGATGGCGTCTTCGAAGGAATGCGTTCCTATTCGGGCAAAGTTTTTCGCTTAGATGCACACCTTGAACGTCTATACGACTCGGCGCGTGCAATCATGCTCGAGCTCCCGATCGGCAAAGACGAACTGGCCAAACAAGTTGTTGAGACTCTAAGCCGAAACAATCTAACAGATGCCTACATCCGACTTCTAGTTACCCGCGGCGCCGGAGGACTGGGAATCGATCCTGACAAAACTTCGGATCCGCAAGTCATCATCATCACGGACAAAATTTCACTCTACCCACAAGAGCTATACGATAATGGCCTTGAGATCATCACTGCTGCGACAATTCGCAATCACCCTGCAGCACTCTCGCCGCGCATCAAATCACTAAACTATCTCAATAACATCATGGCGAAGCTGGAAGGCAAACAAGCTGGCTGCGCCGAAGCGCTCATGCTGAATCACAAGGGGGAAGTTGCCGAGTGCACGGGCGACAATATCTTTATCGTCCGCGGTGGTGAACTATTTACGCCTTCGATCGAAGCCGGAATCCTGGAGGGGATCACGCGAAATGCAGTTCTTGAACTTGCAGAGGAGAACGGAAATCCGGTTCATGAAACTGCCTTCACTCGA
>JBCCEO010000400.1:0-7273 GCA_039030255.1 Planctomycetota bacterium
ATTCCTGAAGTTTCCCGACACCCAAATGAGAAAAAAATCTTTCAATCGATTCCTCCATCATCAAAATCATGTCGGGCGAGGGCTGATCTCCAATCACCTCAATTACGCTTTCGGCTACTCCTTCTCTATGCAAAGAATGAATCGCAAGCTCACCGCCCCGGCGTTTTCTCAGGTCGCGCCGTCGTTTGTCGACAACTTTTCTTGCCGACATTCGCAGCAACAACTTCCAGAGGTCGTCTCGATCAGACAAGTCCGGAAAACGGCCTTTCTCAGCCGCAGCATAAAAGCTATCGAAGACGCTCAACACGATATCTTCTTCGTCTGATATCGCCCGGTTCTGCCCCTGCAAACGCTTTCGAACGGCGCGCACAAGTCGATCAAAGTAGTGCTGCCAAATCTGATTCGCGGCAGACGCATCTCCTTGTTTGACCTGATCGATCCAATGGCTAACATTTTCTGAATCATGATCGGCCACTAAAATCCCCGGTAGTTTTTTGCAAGGATGCATCAGTTCACAATGGTTTGCAATGCTTCACAGTGGTTTGCAGTTAGCTTTGCTCGTTAACCCATCAATGGGCTGCGTCCTGCTGCTCTTCGAGCATCTGCGATCTGACCTCCATGGAAACCCAAGTGGGTTGGGATGGCGGCGAGGCAATGAGCGACTGTGCCAAACCATGCTTGCATCTCACCTTCGGCATGACTGGGCTTATCAAGATCCTCGTCAGACAGGCCCTCGACGAAGGCAACAAGCGCAGCATGGGATTCTTCGTACTTGGCCATGACTTCGTCAAAGGAAGGATAGATGCTGGGATCGTCGGAAGGAGTCGTTCCGTTCTTAAACAGTCCCTCCCAATCCGCCAGTGGATTCGGCTCGCCTGTTGCGAGGCTCAGCAAATCTGCGTCGCTATACGCCAAATGCCCCACGCACCACAAAGCGTGGTTACCGCCATCTGACGTGGGTGTTTGCAAAGGGATATCCTTTGCGTCTGCTGCAATACCCATAATCCATTGCTTGCTCATTTCCAACGTGAGTTTGATGTAGTCCGCTGCCTTCATGCCTTACCTTTCAATGTTTCTCGTCAAAAGATCAATCTGGGTCTGAAATCTGTGTTTGTTGTTTTACCAGCATCGCGAATAGTCCAACAAGGGGCAACCGGTCCGGCGAATTTCATAATCGGACCGTTGCCCAAGATTTCGAGGGGAATGCTTCGATCTTGCAACGTGCCCTACCTCACAGAGTCTACCTTGGACCAACATTGGGGCGTGTAATTAAAACACTGCGGATCGATCCATGGAATCCACTATGGGGTAGGCGTTCGACGACTTTATGCTCACCTACGTTGCCGAGTATCAATGGTGCGTTAGTTCGATATTTGAAAGGCTGAGGAAGAGCGCGGCTTTCGACGAGTTTGTCGTTGATCCAGAAATCGACTCGATTGTAGTCTATTTGCGCTTTCGCCTTGGTCCACTTCCCCAACACTTCTTCGCTTGCATCTACGGTCGTCTTCAAGGCGATCCAAGTGCTGCACCGGAGTGAAATACCCGGCCTTCCATCCTGGACAAAGATTTTCATTCCATTGCGTTTGCTAGATTGCATCAAAACGACGCCATCAGCTTCCGCTTTGAACTCAACTTCAATCTCGTAAGGCCAAGTGGCTGGATCCAGGTCCTCGTCACATGGGAATTCAATGCGACTGGAACTTCCATTGAACCGGATTTCGTTTCTGCCTAACTCGATGTCAGTGGCTTTTGCCTGCTGGCCTTCCGTCGTTTCTAACTGCCCACCAATTGCTTTCACCATAAGCAACTCTCCTGGCCGACCACGCATGCGGGGCAGGTTCTTGGGGAAGATTCGAGATTTCCATCTTGCGGTCGCGGCAGTTGCGTGCAGTTTCGTCTTTAATTCGGAATGCAATTTGGAAAACTCTGGGTCCCCGGCCAAGTTTACCATTTCATGTGGATCCGCCCTCAAGTCGTAAAGTTCGTCGCAGTCGTCGATTTCGGGAAAATGGATGAGCTTGTGAGTTTTGGTTCTTACTGCAATTGTCGTTGGAATCTCATGTACCAAGTCGACCCAATATTCGTAGAAAAAACAATCGCGCCAAGGCGCGGACTCCTTCTCGAAGAGTGGTTTCATGCTCCGCCCCTGCATCGCTGCTGGGATCTCAATTTCAGCAAAATCTAAAACCGTCGGTGCGAAGTCAATGTTGCCAACAAGTTGCTCCAGCGTGGAGTCGGCCGCGATTCTACCGGGAAAGGATAATACCATTGGGATACGCATGCTCTCCTCGTAAGCCAAGCGTTTGTCCCAACGTCGGTGTTCCCAGTGAAAGTATCCGTTGTCGCTCGTGAATACAATCAAGGTATTCTCGAGAGTTCCACGTTCGCGCAGTGTTTCGAGGATCCGCCCTACGCCATCATCGACTGCCGCCAGACAACGGTATTGAAAAAGAGAACGCAAATCTTCTTCCCATGCGGTGGGGGCAATCGCTTCCGGAATCGATTCATCTTCCGCATCACGCGTTCTCCAGTCCCACCTTACGTCGCGAACGAGCTGACGTCGTTGCCACAAAGGCTTGCCCGTCATATCGTTGTTCCAACTTTTCGGAAACAAAGGTTTGGTATCTGCCCCAAATGCATCGTGGTGACGGGCTGCAGCCATGAATGGCTCGTGCACCGCCTTGTGCGAAAGCATCAAAAAGTATGGCTCACCCTTAGGCTGCTGCTGAATGAACTTGATGGCTTTATTGTTAAGCAGGTCCGTCGTGTATCCCTTATGCGGCGACAAGTTGCCATTGATATTGAAAAGTTGGTCCTGGTACTTACCTTGCCCTTTGAAACTAGCCCAGTGGTCAAAGTACTCTCTTGGGCGGCCATTCTGCCCCATATGCCATTTCCCGAGCATGGCCGTCTTGTAGCCAACCTGCTGCAAGTACTTGGTCAGTGGCGGCGTAAGCTCAGGGTTGTACTCCGAGGATTCATTGTCAATCACTCCATGTTGATTCGCATACATGCCAGTAAGAAAAGTTGCTCTCGATGGGCAGCATATTGACGTGCTTACGAAGGCGTTGTTCATGCTTACGCCACGAGAGCGTAACAAATCAATATTTGGAGTTTCAACATAAGGATGGTGCTTGAAGCCAAGCCCATCCCAGCGAAGATCGTCGACGAGAATAAAAACGATGTCGGGTCGATTCGGCGTATCGGCACCAACATAGGTTTGAGCGGAACCGAGAACCAAGAGTGACGCCAGGAGCGTGAATCGACGCAGGAGGTGCTTCCGACGTTTGAATGGAATCATGAATGCTCTTCGGGACTAAACTCAGGTGTAATTTGTGATCTACGTTTTTCGAGTAACTTAAGGGCGTGAGACTCTCCCCACTGTTTTAGAGCTAAGAGGATGGGCTCCAATGATTCTCCTGCGGCCGTAAGTTCGTACTCGACTTTTGGGGGAACCTCGGCATAGACGGTTCGGTTTACCAGTCCACTTTCCTCCAGCTCACGTAGCTGTTTCGTTAACATTCTTTGCGTTACACAACCAATCTGCCGCTTCAACTCGCTGAACCGTAGCTTGCCATCAAGAAGATAGTACAAGACGATTCCCTTCCACTTTCCGCCGATCAGTTCCAGCGTTGCTTCCACTGGACAGGCCGGCATTTCATAACTGCTATGACGCGACTTGGCATTTACGTCCAAATTGCCGGTATCCATCTTGTGCCTACGTGTCTGAAATGTGCGTTCTTGTGTCTTGTCCCACTACTTCTATTATGCACATGTACCTTGTCACAAACAATGAATTCAAATTCGCTACCAAGAAACAAAATGGTGATAGAGATGAAATACGAGGGCTTTCAGACTTTTACTGCCGCAGAGCAAGATGGAGTGCTAACGGTTACGATTGACTTTCCACCGGTTAATCTTCAGGGACCTGAGATGTTAGCTGACTTGAACACGCTTTGTTTGCGATTGGAGCGAGATCGCGACGTTAAAGTTGTTGTTTTTGAGTCCGCACATGCCGAGATTTGGGTTTGTCACTACGATACCGAGTTGCTCAAGGAAATGGCGACAGCCCCCGTATCTCGCAGCGAGGTAAAGCAACTAGATTTGCAATCAGTTCTGCAGAGATTGAGCAGCCTTCCACAGGCTACGATTGCAAAACTCGAAGGAGTCGCGCGAGGCGGAGGCCACGAATTTGCGTTGGCCTGCGACATGCGTTTCGCAGCCCGAGGAAAATACAAGATGATGCAAATGGAAGTAGCAATGGGAATTCTACCCTGTGGCGGTGGGGCATCGAGGATGGCACGCCAAACAGGATTGGGGCGAGCGCTTGAGATCATTCTAAGTGCGCAAGACTTTGATGCGGACCAGGCGGCGGAGTATGGAATAGTGAATCGGGCATTAGAACCAGAAGAAATCGGTCCTTTCGTTGAGCAATTGGCAAATCGGATCGCGAAATTTCCTGCCGAGTCTATCAACGCTTGCAAGCAGATGGTCTACGAATCAATCGACCAACCAATCGATTCTGCGCTTACCGCAGAAGCCTATTGGCTATATCAAGCGACCAGTAAAACGCCCGCTGTAAAACGATTTGCGATTGCCGACGAAAAACGCATGCAACACGATATTGAAAACCAAAGAAATTGGAATCAACTCGTGCTCGATGTACAGGAAATACTTTGAAGCTTCAAAAAGGAATACGTAACATGAAGGCGATGTTGATAAAGGAATATGGTGAGGACTCAAGATTTCAAGCTGCTGAGATTCCCAAGCCAGAACCTCCGCCGGGACATGTGCTTGTTAAAGTCGCTGCGTCAAGTGTCAATACTGTCGATACGATGATACGCAAGCTGGGAAAAGAACTACCTCTAGCACCTGACTTGCCCGCTCTCCTTGGAATGGATTTTTCTGGCACCATAGAACAGGTTGGTGATGGAGTTGCCGAGTATTCGGTTGGCGACGAAGTATATGGCTGCGCAGGTGGGTTAGCCGATTTGCCGGGTGCCTTAGCTGAATACATGGTTGCCGACAAAGACCTGCTAGCACTGAAACCATCGAATCTCTCTATGCCTGAAGCAGCGGCATTACCACTCGTAGCAATTACAGCCTACGAGGGGTTAGTTCGAGCCGGAATTAAGTCTGGGCAAAAAGTTCTTGTACATGGAGGATCGGGCGGCGTTGGACACGTTGCATTGCAACTCGCTAAACATTTTGGCGCGGACGTTTTTGCGACCGGTGGCGGTGAAAAACAGTTAGCCCTGATAGAGGAGCTTGGCGCGAAAGGGATCAACTACAAACAAGAGCCAGTAGAGCAGTACGTGCAAAAGCATACTGCCGGCAATGGATTCGATCTGGTGTTCGACTCCGTGGGTGGTACAAAGATGTCCGCATCTTTTGAAGCAGCATCGCTCAATGGGCAAGTTGCAACGACTGTCGCCATGTGTGACCTCGATCTATCAACAGCTCACTTCAAAGGACTTTCGATTCACGTGGTGTTCATGCTTATCCCGATGCTGCACAAGCTAAAGCGACAACAACATGGCGAAATCCTGGCAGAGTTGACAGGTATCGTTGAAGCAGGCGGCGTCAAGCCAGTGCTCGATGAGCAATTATTTTCGCTGGATGAAGCGTTCGAGGCACATCAAAGGCTAGAAAGCAGACAGGCAATGGGCAAAGTTGTTATAAGGCACTAAGCCTCTTCGCTAGGCGATATAAAGACCTGTACTTCTAACGAAGTTAGGATTTTATGAAGAAGAAAATTCTAATTACAGGCGCAACAGATGGAATTGGCCTAGGAACTGCAGAATTGTGCGTTTCCAAAGGACATACTGTGCTTCTACATGGACGCAGTGCGGAGAAGTTGACACGGACCGAATCAACCCTGCGTTCGATCGATGCAAACGCTTGTGTAGAAAACTACCTTGCAGACTTATCCGACTTTACAAAAGTTGCAGATCTAGCGGACGCAATCCTAGATAAGCATCAAACGCTCGATGTTGTCATCAACAATGCAGGTGTTTTCTCAAGCAGTACACCCATGACTCACGCGGGACTTGATATCAGATTCATGGTGAACACAATTGCGCCGTATTTCCTAACGCGTCGACTTGCGACTCTGATTGGGAACCAAGGTCGCGTGGTCAATCTATCCTCTGCGGCTCAGGCTCCCGTCGACCTGGAAGCGTTTCGCGGCAACAAGCAACTTTCCGCGGAAGCTGCCTACGCCCAGAGCAAGCTAGCACTGACCATGTGGTCTCACGGCTTGGCGACAGAATTCTCAAACGGGCCAACGGTAATTGCTGTGAACCCTGGCTCTTTCCTCGGTAGCAAAATGGTCAAGGAAGCTTTTGGCATGGAGGGAAAGGATATTCAAATTGGTGCCAGAATCGTCGCTGGCTTGGCCGTCGAAGAAAAGTATGCCTCCGCTTCAGGCTTGTACTTTGATAACGATATTGGGCGATTTTGTGATCCTCATCCCGATGCGATGAATTCAGATAAGATCGCATCACTAATGACACTGACGGATTCAATCCTGGGTGCAGGTTAGCTGGTCTAGCCTCTTGAATTGAACGAGAGAACGAAAAGCGTTGAAGGCGTAAAAAGCCCTCGTGTCTACCGAGAACGCGATCTTTCTGATTTGGGTTTGAATTCAGGAGCAGCATTTTTTCGTAGCCAACGCCTGAGTCGATTCTTGGCGTGATCGTGAATCGGGTCGTCGGCGCGATTGTCAAACTCCTCGCCGTCGGAGCGATGATCGTAAAGCTCTTCGGCACCATCAGCATAGACAATTAGTCGCCAATCTCTCCCGCGAATCGCATGGTTCCCGAAATAGGATGACGTAATAGCAGGACGCTCGCGCTGGGTTGTCGGATCGTCGAGCTGTGGCACAAGTGAAATGCCTTCTAGATGCTTATTGGTTGGCAGATTGCATAGCTCAATTAAGGACGGGTAAATGTCAATCAGACTTGCCGGCTCAACGCAGGCCTGACCTGGATCAATGTTGGGGCCTGCAAAGAGTAAAGGAACCCGTGTTGATTCTTCCCACAAAGTCCGCTTGGCCCAATGATGCTTTTCACCAAGGTGGAAACCGTGGTCGCTCCATAATACGACTAGTGTATTGTCTGCGTGGGGGCTGGCTTCTAAAGCGCTGAGCAGGATTCCGATGCAATGATCCACAAAGCTAATGGAGGCTAAGTAGGCGTGAGTCAAGCTACTTTGCTTTTGATACTTGAGAACCTCTCCGTGCGTCGGAGCTGCGGCATAGTCATTGATGGAC
>JBCCEO010000401.1:0-7263 GCA_039030255.1 Planctomycetota bacterium
AACATTGCCGGCACCATCCACCGTTTGAACCGAAAAGTAATAGGAACCTTCCGCCGCGGCACGGAAACTAAATTGCTTTTCTTGCGGCAGAGCAGACCCGTGCATTTGCCAGTTTTTTCCTTCGTCCGTAGAAACCCACAATTGCACTTCGCTGATATCTGTACGATGGGCATCGACGTTGAAGGGGATTTTAAAGCGCGGAGCTGCAAGAAAGCTGATTTTTTCTCCTTGCTCCTGTGCCAATGCTGAAGCCTGAATTACACCAAGCCCAGCAAAGATCCCTAGCCCCAAAAGCCACACAGTATTTGCCAACTTCAGGTAGTACATTGATCCAATATCCGCAAATAGCTTCCTGCAAGCTCATTTCGCATTGCTTGCAATGTGTTGATGCAACCCAACAGCACCTCACTGTCTAACTCGGTTACAAAGTCGAAGCTTCATTACTAAAATGGAGTGGTTGTATCGATAACATCAAGTTTGCCATCCACCCCAATTTGCCTATGACCTCCGTAGTCACCGAAAGCCAGTACCACTTTGATACCATCGTTATCGGTGCCGGGCATGCAGGAACGGAAGCTGCCGCCGCAGCAGCGCGAATGGGGGCGCGCATAGCCCTTCTTACGGGCAACTTGGATACAGTTGGCCAAATGAGTTGCAATCCTGCAATTGGTGGTGTTGCGAAGGGCCAAATCGTTCGAGAAATTGATGCGCTTGGCGGCCTTATGGGTGAAGCCATTGACGCAACCGGTATTCAGTTCCGAATGCTAAATGTTCGCAAAGGCCCGGCAATGCACAGCCCGCGGGCGCAGGCTGACAAGCGTCGCTATCAAGAATGGATCAAGGAAAAAGTCGAAGCCTACCCGAACATCAGCTTGATTCAGGAGTTGGTAGAAGATTTGCTGGTCGAGCAGCATGGAAAAGAACATCGCGTTCTTGGGGTTCAAGTTCGTGGTGGCGCCCAGTACGTCGCGCCGACTGTTGTGCTCACAACTGGAACCTTCCTGCAGGCCATAATGCACACAGGAGAGGCCAAGACAAAAGGCGGCAGAGCAGGGGAGGGCACCAGCGCGGGGCTTAGTGGGGCATTAACACGGCTCGGTTTTCGCCTTGAGCGCTTTAAGACTGGCACTCCTCCTAGGCTGAATGCAAAAACGATCGACTTTGACAAGACGGAAGTGCAACCCGGAGACGCCGCCCCGCAACCATTCTCATTTCTCAATGGCAGCATTAAGCAAACTCAAATCCCTTGTTACATCACTTACACGAATGCCGCTGTTCATTCGTTGATTAACGCAAATTTACACCGCGCTCCAATGTATTCGGGGCAAATCAATTCGACCGGGCCACGCTATTGCCCCTCAATCGAAGACAAAGTCGTTCGTTTCGCGGACAAGGAACGCCATCAGCTTTTCCTCGAACCCGAAGGACGCAATACCTCAGAGGTTTACGTGAATGGAATCTCCACAAGTCTTCCGCGGGATGTGCAAGACGCGATGATGCGCGAAATCCCAGGCTTGGAAAAGGCAGAGATCATGCGTTATGGATATGCAGTTGAGTATGATTTCGCCCCGCCCGATCAGCTCTTCCCAAGTTTGGAGAGCAAGACTGTAAACGGCCTGTTTCTGGCTGGTCAGATCAACGGAACGACAGGCTACGAGGAGGCGGGATGCCAAGGTTTAATTGCCGGAGCAAACGCTGCACTCAAACTTTCCGGCAAAGAACCCTTTGTTCCCTCCCGCGACGCCGGTTACATGGGAGTGCTCATAGATGATTTGGTAACTCGTGGCGTGGACGAACCCTATCGTATGTTCACTAGCCGAGCCGAGTATCGTTTGCTGTTGCGTCAAGACAATGCGGATCGTCGGCTGACACGCATTGGAGCTAGCCTAGGGTTGGTTTCAGCGGACAGACTTTTAAAGCTGGAGGAAAAGGAAGCTTCGATCGACGCTGCTCGCGCGTTGCTCAAATCGAATCGCATTCACGAAAATACGGCCGAAAAATACTTGCGCCGAAACGATGTAACGTGGAAGGAAATGTGCTCTCACTTACCAGAACTTGTTGAATTATCCGAGGAAGTCCGCGACCAGATCATTTGGGATGTTCGTTACGAGGGCTATATCAATCGCCAAGAGATGCAGGTGGATCGGCAAAAAAGAATGGCCAAGAAACGGATCCCAGATTCATTCGACTATTTAAAAATAACAGGCTTACGAATCGAGGCCCAGCAAAAGCTTTCGCGGATCAAGCCTGCGAATTTGGACCAAGCTAGTCGAATTAGTGGCATCACTCCTTCGGATCTTGCTTTGTTGCTTGCTCACTTAGAAGGCAATCGATCCAAGGCATGATTTAAATACGGTGGGCTGGTCGATACTGTAAAGTTGCCAGGCTTTTTGCAGGTAAAGAATCGCGTTAACCTGCATATTTTACTGAGTTTTTTCAGCCTACCTTCTCAACGAAAAGCCCTAAACCTTTTCCAGGCCTAGACTTACTGCCCATTCTCCGATATTGACCCAGACAGCCCATTCGCTATAATCCGGTCGTTCTGGCAAGTTTGGCAAAATTGGCTGGAACGGGAACTGCTGAAGGATAAATAAAGGCGGTCGGGCTGTGTGCGAACTCTTTGGAAGCACATGACCGACCTTATTTGGTTCAACGAAGTCTTGCTAGTTGCTTGAATTCGCATTTCAGGGATAGGTTTGAATCCTGCCCAGGAGGCGGCTAGCGTGGCCATCTATCAGGAAGGATGGTGGATACCATGTCGACGAGTAAAACGGTTTTTACCACAGGCGAAGCTGCAAAGATCTGCAAGGTAAGCCAACAGACCATTATCCGCTGCTTTGACAACGGAACTTTGAAGGGATTTCGCGTTCCCGGCAGTCGTTTTCGCCGCATTCCGCGAGATCAACTTTTCGCCTTCATGAAGGACAACGGAATTCCAACCGATGCCCTTGAGAACGGAAAGAAAAAGCTGCTCATTGTTGATGATGAACAGGATCTTGTTGATCTGATGCAAGGTGCTTTCGAACGTGACGGTCGCTTTGACATTCGCACGGCAAACAATGGCTTTGACGCGGGTATGGCTGTCAAGGAATTTCGTCCAGACATCGTCATCCTGGATGTCATGCTTCCGGATATCAATGGTAAAGAAGTTTGCCAACGAGTTCGGAGCGACAGTACTTTGGATTCGGTAAAGATCATTTGTATCTCGGGAATGATCGAAGGCGACAAAGTCACGGACCTGCACGAAGCTGGAGCCAACGACTTCATGCAAAAACCATTTGCAGTGGATGACTTGATCGACCGAGTATGTAACTTGCTCGAAATCGATCCGCCAGTTACTTCCTAACGAATGGATCAGCGGATTCGTCTGAGGATTTAGAGTGAGTGTGCCGTCGGTGACTAGCGATGCCCGAGTTGCCGATTCCACTCTGGAAATACTGACGAGCCTGCTAATTCAATCAGCGACTGTCGCACTTGGCGAAATCCCGGCCGATTCTGCTCGTACGCTTGGCGAACTGCATCGTGGAGATGAACTTTTTGCAATATGGCTGACAGCGCTCGTCGGAGATCTCTCGGATTCTCCCGAGTCATACCATGGCCTGCTCGCGTGTTTGCCGGAACAAATGCTGGTGGCACTCGATGATTTTCCTTGTTCAAATCAAAGTCGTGAGAACCTGAGAGCCTTATGCCATCTGGCAATCCGCAACCGTTCGATGGATGCCAGGCTCATGGCCGAATTAGACCGTCAAAAGACCAAAGCCCTCTATAATTTCGCTTATGGCTTGAGCCACGAGTTGAATAACCCCCTCGCGAATATAAGTACACGGGCGGGTGTCCTGCTTCAATCCTGTTCCGATTCTAAAGAAGCCGTGTTGCTGCAATCCATCGTCGACGCAGCGATGCGAGGTGGTGAAATGCTGGGCGACTTGATGCTGATTGCGCGGCCCCCTAAGCTGCAGATGGCCGAGACCTGTTTGCACGAATTTCTACAGCAGTTGGTTCATGATGCACAACCGCTTGCTGAGCGTTTCCAGCTAGATCTACAGTTGGAATCCAAACCTGCCAGGAAAGCAAAGATCGATGAAAAAGCCCTTCGCGAAGCGCTATGGGCTCTAGTTCGCAACAGTATTGAGGCCTCAGCCCCAGAACAATGCATTCGAATCTGCTATGAATGCTCAACAAAGGGCCATGAGTTGACTATTATCGATACAGGACCTGGCATTGCCGCAAATATTCTCAGCCAATGTTGCGATCCCTACTTTAGCGGCCGCGAGGCTGGCAGAGGGTTAGGAATGGGGCTTGCCAAGGTTCGCACGATAATCAAATTGCATGACGGAATTTTCGAACTTGGCAATAAACCAGGCGGCGGATGCCAAGCTCAGGTCCTACTTCCGTCGATGAATCACTGCAAAAAAACAACGAGAGCATGAGCAATAGCCGGCGGTTTTCTCAACAGAAAGTGCTCAATTGACATGTTTTGAATTACTTGCAGTTGAATCGTACATGTTGCATTTGGACTAACAAACTTCGTCATCACGGTATGAATCTTGCATCATTTATTTCCCACAATACTAGCTTCACCCGTTGGTTGGCTTTGCCTTTTACCGCCACTTCTAACCATCGTTTTGGCAATCATAACGAAGCGTATCGTCGCCTCACTTTTTCTGGGTATCGCCTCGGCAGTATTCATCCTCCTGCCGTCGCCCCAAGTATTTCAAGAGGCCTTGGGTTCGCAGTTTACGCTGCAGATTTTCTTCCAAGAGAACACCTACATTTTTGCTTCTGAGTTCTTTGAAACCCATTTATGGGGCTCCCTCGTAAACCCAGATCACCTACGCGTTTTTGTTTTCACAACTCTACTTGGTATGCAAATTGCGCTAATCCATCGAATGGGCGGCATGGTCGGCATCGTGCAGTTAGCATCTCCGCTAGCGCGCTCGCGGCGTGGTGGTCAGCTGATGACTTGGTTCTTGGGGTTGATCGTATTCATCGACGACTACGCGAACACTCTGTTGCTCGGGAGCACGATGCGCCCAGTGACAGATCGATTGAAAATCAGCCGCGAAAAGCTAGCCTTTCTTGTGGACAGTACGGCCGCTCCCGTTTCTGGCTTGGCGCTGATCAGCACTTGGGTGGCGACTGAAATCGGAAATATGGAAAAAGGCTACGAACTCGCAGGACTCGATCTGCAGGGCGAGAGTTTTGGAATTTTTCTTCAAACAATCCCTTCTCGATTCTACATTTTGTTTGCCCTGGCCTTCGTCTTCCTAGTAGCTCTTCTTGGGCGTGACTTTGGTCCGATGCTTTGGGCCGAACGCAAAGCTTTGAAAGAAGCTCCCAAAGACGATGCGGCCAATTCCGCAGAAACAACTGAGACGCCGGCTGAAGTGCCAAGAGGAAACCCCTTGAATGCTTTGCTGCCAATTTTGACAACCATTCTGGTTGTCGTCGGCCTGCTTACCGTCACTGGGCAAGCAGAAGCGGGCGCTGCAACATTGCCTGCGTGGAATGAATACCAAGATTGGGGACAGATCATCGGCCAAGGCAACAGCTACTTGGCCCTCGTCTACGGTGCTGCTGCTGGCTTGCTAGTCGCCATCGGCCTGAACGGACTACAAAATCGACTTACATCAAGACAACTTGGAGCCACCATGGTGGAAGGCTTCACGCATGTCGTGCCCGCGCTAGTAATTCTTTGGCTGGCCTGGGCACTCAGCGACCTAACGAAACAAGAATATTTAGGAACCGGCAAGTATCTAGCTGATTTGTTGAGTGCCTCAAACTTTGCCCCAGAGTTGTTTCCAACAGTGATTTTTGTGCTGGCCGCAGGAATTGCTTTCTCTACAGGTACGAGCTGGGGCACCATGGCAATCGTGCTGCCAATGACAGTTCCACTGGTCTACCGAACTTTGACTTCTGGCGGAGCGACGATAGAACCGGATGACTATCTGCTGACAGCTTCGATTGGTGCCGTCCTTGCCGGCGCCATTTTCGGAGACCACTGTTCACCGATCTCCGACACGACCATCCTGTCCTCGCGCAGTAGTGATTGTGACCACATTGCCCACGTTCGGACACAAATGCCATATGCGTTAACGGTGGGAGCGATTGCGATTCTGTGTGGCACCCTTCCTGCAGGCTACAACGTCTCTAGCTTGATTCTATTGCCGCTGGGGATCGGCGCACTGCTTATCATCTTGTTGGTCTTTGGCAGGCGCCCTCAAGTAGAAGATTAATCCCGAACCTGCTAACGGACTATTCTTCGGCTTTGCTAGCACTAAATTTCTACTTGCGATATTTCCGCAGGGCGGATTGGGGTTCATCTGCGCCGGTCATTTTTCCTATGTAGATCTTTGGAGCGGTTTGGGAATAGGATTCCTGCGCGCTTGCATTGCTGCGGAGCAGTGAAACAACTGCACGCTCCGATTGGCACCATCAACCCCGAGTAGTTAATTCGACGCATGGATTCCTTCGCTAAACTGATTCGCGAAGCGGCCCAACGCTTTGCGTTGCTGCCAGCCACATCACGGTGGCTTGCAGCTGCGCTGTTGGCGGTGGTGTGTGTCAGCTCGATTTGGATGCTCAACGTGTATGATGCGCGGGCAGAATCCGAAGTCTTGAGCAAGCTTTCCGTTCTTGAGATGCGTCAGGTCACCAATGTGCTCGACGCCGCAGGCTTGGTGGAATACAAAGTCACAACTGAGGGCACGGCGCTCGCGGTACCACACGCGGAACGATCAAAATATATGCAGGCGATTCGTGATGGTAACGCGCTGCCGACCACATGGAACGAAGCACGTGACACGGCTTTTTCAGGCAGCGTGTTTGCGTCGGCCAATCTACAGGCACAACAAACGGAAGTGGCCGAGGAGCGTGCTTTCGAGTTGTCGTTGCGTATGCGTCCCCAAATCGAAGATGCCCTTGTACAGTTCTCCGAGGCCGAAGCTGTCGGCTTTGGCGAAAAAGTTCGCACTTGCTGCATTCAAGTCCGAGGTGACTCCCGAAAGCCAATTCCACCAAGCATCCTGCAGAACATCGCGATGACTGCGACAGGATTCTTTGCAGGACTGAAACTAGAGAACGTGACTGTCGTTGACATCAATACGTCAGCAACCAACCACTCCCAAGCGACGGTACACCAGCCCCTGCTGGAAGCCAAGCAAGCTTGGGAGCAAGACTATTACTCCAAAATCGCAGAATTGCTTGCTTCTTATGGCCCCGTAAAAATCCTTGTCGATGTCCAAATCGATCCGCTAATGGCAG
>JBCCEO010000402.1:0-7263 GCA_039030255.1 Planctomycetota bacterium
CAGACATTGGGCACAAGTTCTTCGAATTAGTTCTTCGGATTGGGTAAAGTATTTGCGAATCCCGTCGAAGAGCTGGACGTGTAGAAGGAAACGGCCCAATGGCTTTATCGCATTGAAAGTTACAAATCGCTTGCTGCCGCGCAGTCATTGCTTGCAAATGCTGGCAGCGGGTTCTTGCTGGTAAATCACCGCTCCTCTGCTTCAGGACAAATTGCTCTATTCCGATCGACTCGCTTTTTGCTATCTACCGATGAAGGTGCTATTGGAAGCATCGCATCCGACAAAGTACTGGCTATATGAGCCGTATCAATAGGGTAGAAAAAGATGGGCAAATGGATTGTCAACTGCGTAGTCCTCTTCGCGAGTCTAAGTATTACTGGCTGTATGGATGGCCCGTTCTACACGCTGAAAAGAGCCAATCCTTTCTACATGTCGCAGTGGCACAAGGATAGCAAGCGCGGAGAAACCTTTGACGCGCGAATCCAAGAAATAAGGTCACTTGAAGGGCGCATTGCGAAATTGGGGCCAACCGAACAAGAACAGTGGGCTCTAAGGTTGGAGGAGATTGTCAAAAACGATCCAAGCCCCGAAATGCGACGACAGGCAGTTCGGAGCGCAGCCAAGATTGTCAGTCCGACGACGACTCGCATCCTAAATATGACCTCCGGCGACGACGTTGAGAAAGTTCGAATGGCTACATGCGAAGCTTGGGCCTCGCGCAATGATGCGGCAGCAAAGGACATGCTTTTGTCGTTAGCTCAGCAAGATTCGAGCAGCAGTGTTCGGCAGGCGGCGATCACAGCTTTGAAGGGATTCAATGATCCCGAAGTAATCCGTTCTATGGCATCCTTGCTGGACGACAAGAGTCCTGCGGTCCAATACAACGCAACTCAGACACTCGCAGCCCTGACCGGGCAAAAACATGGTGGTGATGTAAGTGCTTGGAAGTCGTATATGAACCGTGCATTACCGGCCAATCCGAATCCAGGAGTTGAATCTCAGCCCGGATTCGACTTGCCAGTCCGAATGGCTGGCGGCGAGAACGAACTACCCGACTTTTTGAATCGATAGATTGCTTGCCCCTATTACTTGCTGGTGGCAAACGCAATCTCAGTGAAAAGCGTAGCTGGTGCTGTGCTGAAAATTTGCTGCCAAGTGTGGCCGTTGACGGCCAATCCAATTCGTAAACCGCAACTTAGATTGGTCTCGCGCGCCGCCGACCCTTGGCTGCCTCGCCGCTGCTTCCTCCTTCGCCTTGCGTAAAACGACGAAATTCGACGAAGTCAGCTTTGTCCAATCGCTGTTTCTTGCTGCAGCAGTTAAAATCTTCGCCTGAGCCCATGTCGAATGTATTGCCAGTTGGGCATGGCTTTGGGCGAGCTTTCTTGCGATAGCAACTAGATCAAACTTTCCAGCTAGACCAATCTCCTATGAATTTTCGAAGTATTGCTTCCTACTATTTTTCCAGAGCCTTGCCAGTATTGGCGACATTCGGGTTGGCGTTAGTGTCAGTGACGGTCATGGCTCAAGAAGACTCCTATCCTGTACCGGAAGAGGCCATAAAGCAAGAAGGTGTACCCGAAGGGAAACTGCTCGGGCCTTTTGACTTTTATTCAAAAATCTACCCAGGTACGGAGCGGCAATACTGGTTGTACATCCCTGCTCAATATGAGGCGGAAAAAGCTGCTTGTTGCTTGATTGTGCAAGATGGGATTGGCCGAGCTCGCGGCTGGAAGTTGCCGCAAATCATGGATAACTTGATCCACCAGGAGCGTATGCCAATCACTATCGGCGTCTTTGTAGATCATGGCAAGGTTCCGACTACGGGAGCTGGTGCACAGCCGCGATTCAATCGGAGCTTTGAATACGATTCTCTCGGCGACCGCTACGCTCGCTTCCTGATCGAGGAGCTGTTGCCGGAGATAAGTAAGGAATATTCGATTAGCCAGGACCCCAACGACCGAGCGTTGGCCGGTGCAAGCTCAGGTGGGATTTGCGCCTTCAACGCAGCCTGGGAACGTCCCGATGCATTCCGTCGTGTGTTGTGCACCATTGGTACGTTTGTTGGCCTGAGAGGCGGAAACCAATTATCGGCGTTGGTCCGAAAACACGAGGCGAAACCGCTGCGGATTTTCATGCAGGATGGAAGCTCCGACTTGAATATCTACGCGGGGGATTGGTGGACCGCCAACCAGGATATGTACTCCTCACTAAAGTGGGCAGGTTACGATGTGAAAAATGTTTGGGGTGAAGGAGGCCACAATGGAAAACACAGCGCATCTATCATGCCCGAAGCGCTAGAATGGCTTTGGCGTGATTATCCGGATGCGATTCAGGCTGCTCCAAACAAGACCTCCAAGCGTCGAATCGAGTTATTGATTGAAGGTGAAGACTGGGAAGAGGTAAGCACTGGGCACGAAAGCGTCGAAAGCTTGGCGACCAACGCGGGTGGACAAGTATTTTTCTCTGATGCCAAAGCAGGTCGTGTTTTCCGTATTGGCGAGGATGGCAAGGCTCGCGTTTTTGTTGAGCAAAGCACTGACATTCGCCAGATGAGCTTCTGTCCCGACGGACAATTGCTCGCAATCCAGAACGGAAACATCGTCCGCTTCGGAACCGACGGCAAGATGCATTCCTTCCGCGAGGGAGCAAACGCCAATAGTCTGGTTACGATTCCAACTGGTGTGTTCTTTGCTGACAATTCCAAGAATGATATTCATTTCTGCAATTTCGAAGGTGATTCCCTATCCACTACACTTTCTCCAGAGATGATCGTGTCGCTTGTGCCTACTGCAGATCAGCAATTCTTGCACTTGATCGGAATGGGGCAATTTACCCACCATTCAAGAATCAAGGAGCAGTCTCTTGACTCGACACAAGAGTATGGATTCTTAGAATTGCCCTACGCAAAACCCCAGACTGGTGCGTCGGGATCTATGCTGGACGAGCGGGGGAGAATGTATGTTGCCAGCGATGTTGGAGTCCAGGTCTTAGATCAACTTGGACGAGTCAATTTCATCCTAGCTTCTCCTTCCGGAGAATCCTCAACTGGAATCACGTTTGGCGGTGCGTCGCTCGACTATTTGTACGTCGCGACCAGCAAGAGTGTCTATCGTCGAAAGATTGCGACGAAGGGTAAGCTCAGCTTTACGCCGGCAGTGACACTCCAGAAGCCAGGATTGTAAGGAACAACGCTGCTGGGGATTGTTATCACGGGATTCTCGGATACTGCCACCGCAGGCCTCGAGATTGTGCTGATTGCTAATGGTTTCCCGAATTGAGATTTTCCAGATCTTGCAGCATTCCGCGTGCAAGCCCATGTTCTTTTCCGATTTGACGAATGGATGCTTCTAGTTGCTGTGATTTTGCTTCCATATAGTCATCTGGGGTTTCTGTCGTAGAAACAAAGACTTCACGTTTGGCGGCAAGGCGATTTTGCAATGCTGCCTCATCTTTCAATGCCTGTTTGCGAATTCGATTCGTGTAAGCCATTTTTGACTCAACGTCGCTACGAAGTCTCGAAGACACCTCATCGATTGGAGACTCTTCGACCAATAACACGTTGGCAGAGAAGTGTGCGATGAATATGTAGCTACAGGTTCCAATAAAAAGCGCGGCGAGTAGGGTGACCAAGATACTCCTTGCTTCTTCCCTTCCTTTAGCCGGCTTTTTTTTCGGTTGTTCGTCGATTGGACTCATTGTCTTTTCCCTACCCGAATTCTTCGGGGCTTACTGCGTAATGATGGTTGGCAAGTTATTCGCAATTTGCCGAAAGACTTCATTCAGCTCCTCCGATGTATTCGCGTGGTAATGCATCCCTCCGCCAATATCTGCCACTTCTTGCATCAAGTCTTGGTCAGCACCTGAGGAGAACGTAATGGTGTGAAAGGTCATGTCGTATTGGCCGATGTAATCTTCCGTAACCGTCACAGGTGACGTTCCTGTGTTGTGAATTCCGTCGGTCATGACAATCACTGTTTTTGCAGCCAGTGGTCGAGCATAGGTCGCATCGTACAAAGTTGGCACGCCAGCCTGGATTCCATAGCCGATTGCTGTAGCCCCGGAAGCCGAGAGCGTATCCAGTTCATCAATTATATTTTGATAATCGGTTTGGAGTGGGAGGTCTGTAGACGCCGTGCTGGCATAACTGCTCAACGACACCTGCTCGGTTTGGATGGTGTCCTCTAATACATCGAGAAACACACCTACAGCCTCGACTAAGTCTTCCCAAGGAGTTGTTGGCGCCGGGCCAAGTTCGTCCTCGCCATAGTATTCTGTCCAAACCCATTGCTGGTAAGAGTCGGAGTCGTAGCCAGAAGCGTAGTAGTACCCCCAGTAGTAGTCGTAATCGAGCACGCCGGCGAGATAGGCTTCGTAGTAAATGTCATAATTCCACGGCGAATAACCGGAAGGCCAATTGATATCTACCCAAGACATAGAACCGGAGCGATCCAAAACGAGTGCGATATCTCGGTCAACTTGCATCGCCACACTTTGCGAAAGCACATCAACCTCTTCTGCCAAACCAAAACTTGGGAATGGCATTTGGATCGCGCCTCCAGCTCCACTGACCCGATTCCCCGTGATGCGCAAGGAATTTGCTACGATGTTTCCCGATCGTACTTCGTCGATGTCGTACTCAGTGAAACTGTATCGTGAGGAAGTATCGGCTGCCTGAGCCAATCCGAAATGTACGTAGCCAGCATTATCATCAGTGTCGATGATAAGCGATTCGCCCGATACAGTATTCATGGCTGCGGTTATTCGAGCCACTTCCAGCGCATCATCGACGTCTTGTAGTTCACTCAAAGCACGACCACCCGCTCGAGCAGCGGCGTCGGTAGCAACCATGAGTTCCGTGCGGGATAGCTGCAAATAGGCTAGATTAATTGTGAAAGCAGCTACAGCGAACAACGCCGGCAAAAGAAAGCACATTAGTGCAAGGATATTTCCTTTGCGTTGATTGTGAATTTTCATGGTGCAGTCTCCAAAGTGTTTATTCAAGTGGGGTACACAATTGTGCGTGTGTAGGACGGCGCAGTTCAATTCGCATCGTAATAGCCGTCATAGCGTTCTGTACGCATGGTGGTTTCCGCGACGATCTCCATCTCGTTCGTAAATTGCGAAACGATCAAAGCGTTATCACCGATCGGGACCGTAATCCGAACCGTGATTTCATCCGAATTCTCGTCAAGCCCATTACCGTCGTTGATGGTGACGGATACGCCTTGAGTGCCCATTGCATCTAGAATGCGTGTTGCTTCATCGATAGCTTCTTGCTCGGTCGCGCCTGGCACGAAACAATGGCGGCATGAGTAATAGGCTGCGTCCTGCACAAGGTTTCGAATCATGTTGAGCCGTGCAAACTCAAGGCAGCTGAACAGGATCACTACGAAAACTGGGACTACGAAAGCGAATTCTACTAGCGATGCACCACAGCGGCTGGAAGCGTGGCGACGATGTCGCGTTCTTTTACTGCTTAGCCTGCGACCCGTGAATCGGGGCTGGTCTTCGCTAGTGCGTGTATTCTTGACATTCATTTGCAGATGCTTCAACTAGTACAATGGGCAGATTAGAAGTTCCTTCAGGATTTACGAACCGCTTTGTGTTAAGTGTTTATTGCTAAGGATTTGCAAACTCTTTCCGCATCACGATCGACGCAGAGAGTGATTGCCCTGTGAAGAAATTGCCACCAGTGATCGGCAAATTTGAGCTGCAGTCTACTTCTATGGTGACCGTGACCATGTCCAGTGTGGCCGCGGAATTGAAGCTCGGACTACTGAACGTGATCGCAGAACCGTCGTATACGATGCCCCGCTCATCCAGGACCTGCTCAATCCTCGAAATTGCCTCAGCATCTGTGCCGCCACTTTGAACACCGACCCGAGCACCTTCATATGCTGCGATCGTCAATGTCTCCTTGAGAAACATTGCAGCACAAAGCTCGATCGTTCCAAATGTGATTGTCAGTAGCACTGGCAGGCAGATCAAACACTCAATTGTTGCGATCCCACTGCGACTTGCCCTATGATGCCATCTACGCATAACGGCCCCTCGAAACTCATTGCCACGCACCCAATAGATATTGCCCTGGGTACTTTTGCTTCGGGCGTCAATTCAAAAGAATGACTCGCCATAGGAAACATAGGTCAAGAATCGGCCCCGGGCTCAAAATCCACCCTGCGGAAATCCACAATACCTACATAGACAGCAACATCACGAAGCCCTAACATGCGATTCTTCTGCGGTTAAGCGCAGTTTTGCAAAACTGAAAGCGACAGGTTTGCGAGAGTTTTCGCTTCTAAATTCGCGAGCGAATTGGCCCCAAAACCCTTGGTTTTCAACGGTTCGTGGAACTGGACGTAGCTGATAAAATGGGTTGGTCTCATCCGCTAGCGTGGGACTCGGGCGTATCCCGTTAGTTTGATGAGACCACCCACCTTATCCTGGACTTTGTTTGACGCAAGCACGCCAGTGTTTTTTTTGATGTTCGGTGGCACTGTAGCACGCAGTCCACTGCTCCGTTGGTGCGGACGTTTTGCTTTTCTTGCACGACTAAAAAAAGTACTGAACCTTCATCAGGCAGATCGGCCAACAGATTTTTGCGTCCAACCACATTGGTGGTTCTAATCTGCATGGTCCAAGTCTATCCAGTCAAATCATTATGTCCCATTTTAGCGATTTGGAAAACAGGTATATTCACCAGGATTATTGGCTAGAATTATCGTAGAGCAGCGTGCGAAGGTAGTTCGTGAACGAGAGACGGTAACAAGAGCCGAACGCGCAAACTTCGAGAGCGAAGCCGCGGTTAGATCGAAATCTCGTCAATCCATGACAAGAATTACCGAAAGAAATTACTTTCCAGCGCGATGTTCGGTAGCCACTTGAAACGGTTTTGCCCGACGGAGATTGCAAACATTCCTGGCGAGTCAAATTGTTGCCCAAATTGGAACTTTGGCCAACCAGTGAGTCGCTCCATCTCCCTAGAAAATGGGACGTTCCGTAACATCGAATTGTTGCTCGAAATACCGTTGATCCTGGCTATTACCGAGTGAACGGCCTTTCGATTATTCGAGCTTTTCTCAACCTGGATGGCGAAACGTCAGGTCTGGGAAAAGCATGTAGTCTTCATAGTACGCTACCTGCACGTACGTAATACCTTATTAATATCATTATCAATAATTTTAGGGAATTGGACTTCTCGAAGGTGTAAATTTATTGGGGTTTTTGGGTCCACACGACCACACTGCATTTACCTTCCAA
>JBCCEO010000403.1:0-7260 GCA_039030255.1 Planctomycetota bacterium
ATGCAGATGAAAGATACACTTTGGCTCGCCAGCGAAGTGCTATCGGATGAACAGATGAAGAAGTTGGGAGCTTGCCTAGACACTCTTGGCGATCGCGAAGGAATCGCTTTTTCTTTAGGCCTCTGAAGCTAGGCAATGATGTCGTGTACGACCTTGCCGTGAACATCGGTGAGCCGGAAATCTCGTCCTTGATGTCGGAAGGTCAAGCGTTCGTGGTCGATGCCTAGCAAATGAAGGCAGGTCGCATGGAAGTCATGGACATGCATCTCGTTTTCTACGATGCCAAAACCGAACTCATCGGTCGCTCCGTAGGTGAATCCTGGTTTCACTCCTCCGCCCGCCATCCAAATACTGAAACATTCCTTGTGGTGGTCTCGCCCTGGCGCCGTTTTCTCGCCGGTTCCTGCGCTGTATTCCTGCACCATCGGAGTACGGCCAAATTCGCCGCCCCAAATGACCAGCGTATCGTCGAGTAAGCTTCGCTGCTTCAAATCCTGGATGAGCCCCGCGCAAGCTTGATCCACTTTTTTCACCGAGCGCGGCAGTGATGAATAAATCGACTCGTGGTGATCCCAGCCGCCGGCAAAAATCTGTACGAAGCGGACGCCTTTTTCGACCAATCGCCGAGCGAGCAGACAGTTGCGTGCGAATTCCGAACCAGATTCCTCGCCCTGAGAATCGCGAAGTCCGTAAAGCTTGAGGATGTGTTCTGGCTCGCGATCGATGTCGACCAAATCTGGCACCGACGTCTGCATGCGAAAAGCCAACTCATATTGGGCGATACGCGTCGCTATTTCCGGATCTCGATAACGTTGCAAAGCCTTTCCGTTCAGTTGCTTGATTGCATCTACGACTTCACGTCGTTCCTCAAGGGAAGTGAATTCAGGGCTATCGAGAAAATGAATTGGCTGCCGCCCTTTTCGAAACTCAACGCCTTGATGTCGAGAGGAAAGGAAACCGTTGCTCCAAACCGAAGTGCCTGCGGCGGTCGGTCCGTCTTTAAGCACAATGTAGGCCGGCAAGTTCTCGTTTTCGGTACCCAGCCCATAGGCGGTCCAGGCTCCAAAGGATGGCCGGCCCAAGCGACCGTGTCCCGTGTGCAAAAACAGTTCTCCAGAACCGTGGTTGATCTCATTGGTGCGCATGCTGCGTATGAGCGTGATGTCATCAGCTACCTTGGCAATTTCTGGGAAAAGCTCCGACATGACAATGCCCGAGGAACCTTGCGGCTTGAACGCATAGGGCGATTTGATGACCCGCGCTTGCGGAGTAATAAACGCGAACTTCTGGCCTCGCGTCATTTCTTCTGGCAACGATTGGCCATCCCATTTGTCAAGCGCAGGTTTCGGATCAAATGTATCCATCTGAGATGGGCCGCCAACCATGTGCAGGAAGATCACGTTTTTAGCGCGTGGTCTAGGATTGCTTTCAGTCGCTGCGGCGTTTGGGGCTAGTAAATCCGACAACGCCAGCGCACCAATGCCCAGAGTTCCCTCGCGGAGAAATTCACGTCGTTTGAGTAAGTCGATCTTATTCATCAGATTTAGATCTAGCGAGCGAATAAATTCAGGACTTGGTAATCGTTTCGTCTAGATTCAATAGTGTTTGAGCTACCGCGTACCACGATCCGCGTTTGCGGCGGAGTTCGAGCAGAATTGCCACTTCTTCGTCCGTGGGCCATCGCGAAATCGCAGTTCGAAATGCTCGTACGACTTTCTCGCGATCACTTCCCTGCCAGCCCCATATGACCTCCGCAAACTTCGTCGCCATTTCCACGTATGCGGGATCATTTAGCAGCGTCAGTGCTTGCAGCGGCGTGTTGGAACGATCACGTTGGGCCGTGCAAACATTACGTTCCGAAGCATCGAAATTGATCATGCTCGGGTACGGATTGCCTCGTCGCCACACCGTGTAGATGCCTCGGCGATGCCGTCCGATTTCAGTCGATGTTGGGTATTCCTTCGTGTCCATCACGCCCAGGATCTCCATCCAAAGTCCCTCGGGCTGTACGGGGTAAACCATCGGGCCGCCAATTTTCCGTGATAGCAATCCTGAGACCGACAAAAGATTGTCGCGCACCAGTTCGGCCGTGAGTCGGAAGCGAGGACCGCGCGCGTAAAACGCGTTGGCCGGATCGTGTTTGATCCGAGCTTCGGAAGCAGTCGAAGTCTGCTGGTAAGTCGCGGACATCACAATTGACTTTAGCAGACGTTTTTGCGACCAGCCTTGGTCTACAAAGCGGAGGGCGAGCCAGTCGAGCAGTTGTGGGTGGCTGGGCGATGCCCCTTGCATGCCAAAATCTTCAGGCGTCGTCACAATGCCTCGTCCAAAGATCTCCGTCCAAATTCGGTTGACGACGACTCGAGATGTAAGTGGATTTGCCGGATCGACCAACCATTTTGCCAAACCCAGTCGATTGGGAGGCAGCTCGGAAGCAGGTGCATGCAAAGACGAGAGAACTCCGGTTTCTACTCGGTCCCCGAGGTTTGCATAGTCACCGCGGATCATCATGTGCGTATCCGGCGGCTGCACTGCATCTTGCATGACCATGGTAGAGGTCTGAAGTTGTTCAATTCCTTTACGCAAGCTAGCGATTCGTTTTATGCGTTTATCGCGTTCTGAGATTTTTCTCCCTGCAATGTTGTCCAGCATAATGTACTTGCCGCCGTAGGGACCATTGCCGTACGCGGTTAACTGAATCTTAGTAACCTCAGCCCAGTCTGCCTCTGCTTTGGCCCAAGCGGGTTTCTCAAATGCATCAGTGCGCGCTTTGATGTGCGTCCAAGTGCCGGGTTTGGTTGTGGCGGTGGAAAAGCCAAATGTGCTTGTACGATTGTCCGCGTTGTGGACTTGGAGGTTAAAACTACCGACGATGTCCGTTTTGATCCACAAGCTAAGCTCAGCCACAGCCGAAAGGTCACGCTCGGCAAATGTAAAGCCTGTTCCGAAGTAACCGGGGTCTTTGTCGGCTGGTTTGACTACAGTCTTTGCCGCGAAATTACCGCCAGATTCTGGTGTGTCTCGGTCTGCGCTTGTATTGGCGGGATGAGAAAGCTGATTGCCCTTCAGCGGGTCTTGTCCCTCAAAGTCGAGGATCAGAATCTCACCCCCATCGTCGGCATCGTTTTGTGCAAGAAGATTCTCTTCGGCTGCTAGCGTCTTTTCTAACTCCGCCACTCGCAGACGATCCTGCTCCGATTCGTAGACTACAACTTCGCGTCCGACGAAAAGCTTCTTAAACATCGTTTCGCTCTTTTGTGCGACTTCAGGCACCGCCTTGTTAAAGTAGGCGTAGAGCTGGTAGTACTCGCGTTGCGAAACGGCGTCGAACTTGTGATCGTGGCATTGGGCGCACTCCAGTGTGAGTCCAAGCCAAACGGCGCCCGTGGTTGCAACGCGATCATGCAACACGTTGGCCCGAACTTCGGGCACTTTCGCGCCGCCCGAAAAATTGACTGGCACATTGCGATTGAAACCTGTCGCGACCAATTGACTGGTCGTCGGTTCTGGAAGCAAGTCGCCCGCGAGTTGCTCGATTGTGAACTGATCAAAGGGCATGTCCCGGTTGAGGGCTTCCACGACCCAGTCGCGGTAGGGCCACATGCTTCGCAGGTCATCATGTTGATAGCCATTGGAGTCGGCATAGCGGGCGAGATCGAGCCAGCCTGCGGCCCATTTTTCGCCAAAGTGTTTCGACTGCAGCAAGGTATCTACAATCGCTTCATAGTTGGCCGCAGATGGATCCGCTTCAAAGGCATCGAGTTCTTCGACGGTGGGCGGCAGTCCGATTAAGTCCAGATAGAGTCTCCTTAGCAGCACGGCTGGTTCTGCTTTTTTCGATGGCGCCAATCCAGCTTGTTCCATGCGGCCGAGAGTAAAGTAGTCCAATTCCGAAACTGGCCAGGACGAGTCATTTACTAAAGGTAGAACCGGGCCTTGCGGAGCTTGAAACGACCAGTGCTTTTCGTACTCGGCGCCGTCTTCAATCCAAGTGGCAAGTTGGGCGACTTGCTCTTCCGTAAGAGAATCACCCTCTGGCGGCATTCGCAAATCGGAGTCCGTTGTCGTTACGCGAGCGATGATTTCACTCGCCTCCGGTGAACCTGGAACAATTGCGTCTAACTCGATGGCTCCAGCTCGCTGGTCAAGCCGCAAATCGGCTTCTCGAGCCGCTGCATCTGGACCGTGACATTGAAAGCACTTTCCTGAAAGGATCGGCCGAATGTCTCGACTAAAGCTGTAGGTGGTCGAAGGGGTGGAGGCGGTTTGCGCTTCAAGCTTTCCACCGAAAACCAGCAAGACGGCCAAAAATACTTGGATTGCAGCCGCGCATGAAGCCGCATTTCTGCTTGGCAATCCGGTACTGTCCGTCACGCTCATGCTAGCCCTCGAAATCTAGGCCACGCATCGTTCCGGTAGAAGACGCGAAATGTTCGGCTTCAATGTTCATGCGTTGAAGCATCGAGACGAAAAGGTTGGGGAGCGGATAATTGCGTTGCGTGTCAAAGGCCAAGTGCTGTCCATGCTGAAACCCGCCGCCGGCAATCAAGGTGGGTAGATTCAGGCAGGTGTGAGCGTGAGCGTTGCCCAAGTTGGATCCGTAAACGACCATAGAGCGATCCAGCAGCGATTCATCGTCTTCCTGAAAGGACTTCAATCCCTCAAACAGTTCTGCCAACAGTTGCATGTGCCAGCGGTCGATGACTTCAAGCTGTTTTAGTTTCTGCTCCGAACGCCCGTGATGAGAGAGGTTATGGTAGCCGTCACTCATGGTGGAACCATCCACATCAATAGCCGGTGAATTGACACTGTCTAGCATCAGGGTGATGACACGCGTGGAATCGGTTTGGAACGCCAAGCGGGAGATTTCATACATCAAGCGTACTTTCTCCATGTAGTCGCTTGGGTTCGCAGGGTCGAGCGGAACTGGTCTTTCAACCTTCGGCTTGGGACGTGATTCCCAAGCCTTGGATGCTTCGATGCGTTTCTCTAGGTCACGAACACTATGGAAGTATTGTTCCAGCCGCTGTTTGTCGTTGTTGCCTAAGCTTTTTTCGAGCGACTTTGCTTGGCCTGCGACGGTGTCCAGAATGCTTTGGCCCAGCTCGAGTTTACGAACTTGTTCTTGTGTCTCTCTTGCTGTGCCCTGAACAAACATGCGTTGGAAAAGTTCGGAAGCGGACTGATCGCAAGGTATCATCACGCCCGACTCCGTCCACGATAAACTTCGAACACCTTCTTGCACATTGACACCAAGAGTGAACGATGGGAATCGCGTCTGGTGCCCAATCTGTTCGGCCATCAGTTGGTCTAGCGAGATCGTATTCTTAAATCGTCCACTGGCTGGATGTGGCGCCGCAGTCAAAAAACAATTGTCTGCTGGATGACCGCCATCCACGTCCGGGTGCGATACTCCACTAAAGACTGTAAAGTCGTTGCGATGCTTCTCCAGAACTTTCAGATACGGGGAAAGCTGGTAATCACGTCCAGTTTGTTTGGGAAAGAACAGTTCTGGTAGCAAACCAAGATTGTTGCAGATCGCCAGCATGCGCCGTGGCTTTGTGTCATGCGTGGGCTGCTTCGCAAAAGCAGGACGCATCGCGTCGAGCATTGGTAGCGCTAAAGCTACCCCGGCGCCTTGCAATATGCGACGTCTAGAAAGGGGCTGGCGAGTTGGCATGAATCGGCCGTTTGAGCGAGAGGGATTGTTCATGACAGGTTTTCAGTGGCTGATTGGTTCGTTGCGATACCAGAGCTTTTCAAGCTCTGTCATTTTTTCAGGAAAAGTTCGCTGCTAGCAAGCTCGTGAATGAGGTCTCGAACACCATAACCATCGGCTTCACAACTCTTTATGATAACTTCGATTTGCGGTCGATCAGAAAACCGAATGGGAGAGCCAGTAGCATAAATGGCGAATTGTTCGACAAGGTTTCGAGCTAATTGGCTCTCGTCAGCAAGCAAAAACTGCTTCAGCTGGCCAATGCCCTCAAAATGCCGCCCGTCAGGAAGTTCGCCAGAAGCATCTACAGGCTGGCCCACGCGGTAGCGGTTCACCAAACCGTGGTGCCCAATACCTGTGACCTGCTCGCCGGCACCTTGGTTACTCGTACGATAGCGATCTCGCCATCCGCCCATCACATCGAAATTCTCGAGCGCAAATCCGGCAGGATCGATCTTCACGTGGCAGATTTGGCAACTGGCGTCGGAACGATGTAAGGCGAGTTGCTCGCGAATCGTTTTTGCTCCCCGAATGTCCGATTCAATCGCTTCTACCGAGGGCGGAGGAGGAGGGATATGCTGGCCGAGAATTCGCTCCATAATCCACACCCCACGTGTGACAGGAGAAGTCGTGGTGCCGTTGGCCGTGACCTTCAATACGCTTGCTTGGGTCATCAATCCGCCTCGCGGACTATTGCCGCCGAGCTCGACAGGGCGGAAGTGAGCTCCGAGCACTCCTTCGATCTCATACAAACTTGCAAGTCGTTCGTTGACGATCGCGAAGTCCGAGTCGATGACATTACCAACACTTAAATTACCCTTGATCAACTCGTGGAAGAAGAGCTGTGTTTCTCGCGGCATGGATTCGACGAGTGCGTCATCCAACTGGTACTCAGGATAGAGTTCTGAGTCAGGATCGCTGGCGGCCATATTTCGCAGATCTAGCCAATAGTCAAGGAAGGAATTCACGAAGCGGCGAGACTTTGCGTCGTCCAGCATGCGTTCCACCTCCCGGCGGCGCGATTGTTCCTGAAGTATCTCACCGCTTGCTGCGAGACTTAGCAGCTGCTCGTCCGGCGGCGAATTCCAAAGGAAGAATGCCAGACGCTCGGCCAGTGCGAAACTGTCCAACTTTCCGGGTGCGTTTTGGTGATAAAGAAAGCCGGGTGAACTTAGGACAGCCGTATATCCGGCGATCATGGAATCTGTAAAGCTGTGTCCGTTGGCAAGTGCGTTGAGAACTAGGTTCAAAAAACGATCTTGATCAGCCTCTTGCACGGGGCGTCGATAGGCGCGTTCAAGAAAATTACGCATCAAGCGGGCGGCGTCTTTGGAAGGATTTTGACTCTCCACCAACAAGTGCTTCTTCGCAGGTCGTTGGTTGTGAGCATTGTAAATTCCATCAAGCACATCCAGATCATTGGGCTCGTCCGAATTCGTTCCACGCTGGTAGCCCGGATAATCAGCCGGGTCAAAAGAGACAGCTGTTGCCCCATTCCCGTTCGGAATGGTTTTGAGATCTCCAAACAGCAGTTGGTGACC
>JBCCEO010000404.1:0-7237 GCA_039030255.1 Planctomycetota bacterium
ATTCACTTGAAAGACTTGAAGCTCGATTTGACCGTTGCGGAGCCAGTCGAATTTTCCCTGCACGTTTCAAGCACACGATTGGCCGACAAAGCTGGCGAGATCCTGGCCGTCGACCCGGAGCAGATGAAGGCACTTCCGCCTATTCGAACGGTTCTGCGAACGGAACGACGCAATCAAAAAGGGACGATTCCAGTCACACTTCACGCGCACTTAAGTGAAATTGGAACGATTGATCTCGGTTGTCAAGCAGTCGACACAGAACACCGCTGGCGTTTGCAGTTTGACGTGCGCTCGGCCACCGAAACAGATCGCCAAGCCCACGTTTCGGCTGCAGAAGACGAAGGCGTTGTTGATGAAGGTACGTGGCAAGCCTGCGAGGCGGTCATTGAAGGCGTCTTTGCGGAAGGCGGCGAAGAAAAACCGGCCAAGATTTTGCGGCGACTTTCGGAGACTCTGGGAAGCGGCAAGTTCGATTGGCCGACTTCGTTGTTGCGAAGAATCTGGGAAAAACTACTGTCGATGCAAGAAGGCCGTAAGCGCAGTCCGGCTCATGAGGCTCGTTGGCTCAATTTACTAGGCTTTGCTCTCCGGCCTGGTTACGGACTGGCGGTTGACGATTGGCGAGTCGCAGAGACCTGGCGGCACGTGAACAAAAAACTCGCACACGCAGGAGCCAGCAAGAACGAAGCTCTGATACTTTGGCGAAGAATTGCAGGCGGGCTCACTGGTGGCCAGCAATCTGCTTTGGCTGATCCCATGATTTCATCCCTTCGGGCGGCACACAGCATTTTGATTCACAATCGCCAGGCGCGCGGCGAGCCGATGTATCCAATGCATGAATCCGAGGAAGCTTGGCGTTTGCTCGGATCCCTAGAAAACTTGGAGGCCGATGTGAAGCTCCAAGTCGGCAAGATGCTGGTGGATCTCTTCCCGAAGCGTCGCTACGAAAAAATGCGTGGGGCCATGCTTTGGAGCCTAGGACGACTCGGTGGGCGTCAGCCACTTTACGGCCCTTTGAATAACTTGGTATCTTCCGACACGGCCTACCGATGGTGCAAGTCGATCATGGAGTTTCACCAACAAGATGCTACTCATCGAAATGTCGTCCATCTTGCCTTGATGCAATTGGCTCGTAAGACCGAAGATCGCCATCGTGATTTGTCCGATTCTGCTCGGCAAGAAGTTATTTCTTTTTTGAACGAAACGGAAACCAGGCCACGCTATATTGAATTGGTCGAATCTGGCGGCGAGCTACAAGCCGAAGAGACCGCCAGTGTCTTTGGCGAAGCGTTGCCGAAAGGGTTCCGTATCCAGAGCTAGCGGTAAACTGTAGCTTGATTCTCAGGTTTTATTTCGTGATTTTCGTCCCTTTCGTGGTTGTCTATTTGCTGTGATCCTTGGCAGTAGGAAGAGGAGGGAACCACGAAAAAGACGAAAGAGACGAAGACATGCTAGATATGTGGGAGGAGAGCGCAGTTGCCGTGGTCTTTGTCTCGTTCGTCTCGTTGACTTGAACTATCCGGTTCTTGGGTTTTCTTTCGCGATTTTCGTTTCTTTCGTGGTTCTCTATCGTCTGCGATCCCTGCCGGTAGGAAGAGGAGGGAACCACGAAAAAGACGAAAGGGACGAAAAGACATGCTGGATATGTGGGAGGAGAGCTCAGTTGACGTGGTCTTTGTCTCGTTCGTCTCGTTGACTTGAACTATCTGGTTCTGGGTTTTCTTTCGTGGTTCTCTATCTTCTGCGATCCCTGCCTATAGGAAGAGGAGGGAACCACGAAAAGACGAAATAGGCGAAAAGACATGCTGGATATGTGGGTGGAGGAGAGCTTCGATACTCAAAACTCTTCGTTTCTCGTATCCTTTTGGGTTCTCTACCCGCTGTGCAGTAGATTCTCAGTTGGGACAGCTGAGCTACTTTTTGGTTAAAAAGGCTTCTGCCCAGTTGGCGTGGTCTCCCCCGCGATCGCCAAGACTTTCTACTACCAGCGTGAGTGTCTTCGCACGAGCCACGGAAATAACGACAGGCTTGCGAAGGACTTTATCGCTGCTTCGCGTAGCCCCCGTTGTAAATACTTGCCTGTTGTCCACAAATATCTTCATTTCTAACTGGCCACGGTGACCGTCGTCAGGAGCGGGAATGACGTGGAACTGCTTGAAGCTACGATTGAGCGCGTAGACCAGCGTCGAGTCGGCATGCACTCCGAGTCCTCGCTGGTAGACCTTACCGCCAATCGTGAGCGGTTCTTCTGACCAAGCTAGATTGTTTTTAATTCGTACAAAACTTTCGGCCTTGGAAGCCAATTCTTTGGTCAGATAAAGTCGACCGTTCTTGTCCAGTTCGACAGGCTCTTTATCCATTTGCTCTTGTCTTACGGAGGCTCTTATCGCCGCTTGAAATTCATCCTCGAAAGCAACTGACTCGCCGCCGCGGCCGTCGCGAACCTCGTGGGGATAAGGCCGTTTTGCAAACTTGCCTCCTTGCCAATGCAAGTTCTTTAGTTCTGCCGGGGCTCCTTTCCAGATTTCGGTCGTCGATTCTGAGACTCGATGCGCGGGTGTAAAAGTCAACTCGGTGGCTTCATCCCAATCCGCCATCGATTGCCCGTCTCTATTCTTAAAGTCAGCTGCGGACAAGGCGACCAAGTTCGTTCCGGCCTTGGGCAACCCGACGATGGCTTGAAAACTATCTTTCTTCCGTCCGGTGTAGCCTTGCCAAGTGTTTACCTCAATGCCGACTGCGATTTGGTTGTCGGCTTCGGTCGTTACAAGCTCGACGGCCAGCTTTCCGCCTTTCGGCCCCATCCAAGAGGGATCGATGATTTTTCGCGTCGCGTAAAACCAATGCTGAGGATTGTTGGCATTAAGTTGGTACCAGTCTTGCCAGCCGTTCTGAAAGTCGTCGATAACCCGCTCCTGCCTTTCGGTGGCAACCATCCCCGCTGACTTCAATGCTTCTGGATAGACGGATTGGTACTGCGAGCTAATTGTCATTCGGTCGGTTGCTTCCGCACCTGGTCGAGCAGGTATTTCGTAGGGCAGCCGGTAAGTAATATTGGCAAACGCGAAGAGAGGTTCGGCAGTATCGAATAGGGGGCAGGGAGCGGTATAGACATTTCCATCCTTGCGAACCGTCGCACTTCGCCAGAATCTGACACGTGGATCGCGCGCGTATCCGTAGAAGACTTCGACTTTCTCGACGGGAAGTTCCGAAGACTCATCCACGACAACTTGGAAGTATGGCATTTTCCTTTGCTTGTGCAGCACGATTCGCGAAACGGACTGTTTGGGAAACGAAAATTTGCGTTGGAGATGTGCCTCCATCCACAGGAATCGCGCGGCTGCCGTTTCAGTGGTGAATCGATGGTTCAAATGCGGAGCCATCGCCACAATCCTTTCGGTTTTTTCCGGAAGCAAGGACATACCGCGCACGACAAGTTCAGTTGGTGCGTTGAAATCGTTGGTCGCCAGCAGGAAGAGAACCGGAGCCTTGATATGCGGCCAATAGGCTTGAGCCGAAACGGTGGATTCGTAAAGTTCCAGTCCAGATTCTTTTGGCATCCGGCGTGCACTTCCAGGCAGCCCCCACATATCCTGGTAGAGAAACCCGCTGCCGCCGACCGATGGTGCGGCAGCTTTGATGCGTGGATCGATGGCGGTCAGGACGGTACTTCTGCCACCCATCGAATGCCCTTCGACGCCGAGTCGATTACTGTCGACTTCGGGGCGTTCTTCCATAAAAGTCAGCGCTCGGCGTGCACTCATCGCAATCAGATTCCAGCTGCTGTTCAGGAGATGCGGCTCCTTGAATAGTGTATTTGGCCCGCCTCGAACCTCGTTGTGATGAATCAAGTCGTCGACTCCGCTCGCCTCCGGGCGTTCAAAACCGGCAGCCAATCCATCCCATTCTGTATTGGGTGTTTCCGACTCTTCCAGGACCTTTCCGCCCCAATTGACGCTGATCGCGGCGTAGCCGAGTTTTACCCAGTCGGCAACTCGCCCCTTGTTGGCTCGCTGGCCTCCGCCATGAATCTGAACGATCCCTGGAACCGGTTTATCGGAAGAAGCTGATTTTGGGTATCCGTAGTAGGCGGCGATTTTGGGTGCGGCCGATTTGTTGGTTCCTTGCAACTTGCCCAATCGATAGCGTACCAGGGAATAATGCCCCAGGTCGTCTTCCCATTCCTGGATCACTTCGACGTCCAGTGGTTCTGAACGAGGGTCGTAGGCGTTCCAAAACTCAATGGCCGAATCTTGCGCTAACAGGTTCGTGGCTAGCAAGCTAGTAGCACACAATACCGTTCCAAATACGACTCGAGCCCACAAGCTTCTTGTGTTTCTCATTGGGTTTCTCAGTTCAATCAATCTCATACGTTCTAAAACCATGTGCACGAAAGGAGGCATGCCATCAAACACGTTGAGTCCCTAATGCGCTTCAAATGCGCAAGACCTCTCGCCCGCTCATGCCCGTCCATTTTAAATGGCCATTTGTAAATTCGAACCACTGTTACTCAGAGTCCGCAAGAAGTACCACTTGGCTGCGCATCTTTACTGCTCGACCGAAAAGATTGCCGGGTAAACTCCGCATTCGTCCGGTACAATTTGGAACTCGATTCCAAATTGTCGCATCCATCGCAATACTGCTTGGATAACGAGATACAATCCTTAGCAGCGAGCGATCGCACTGATTTTCTTTCGAGCTTTTTCGTCACTTTCGTGGTCCGCTCATCTGCCCTTTTCTCCGTCGGAAGAAAACAATTGAACCACGAAATGGACGAAAGGAACGAAAGGCAGTTGTGTCGGCAGTTGCTTCCGGACAGGCCCCGCATATCCTGGTCGAGCAAACCGCTGCCGCCAACCGAATGCCCTTCGACGCCTAGGAAGTAAGTGTCGCTTTGGGACATTCCTCAAGAATGGGGCAAGGCCCGACTTGCACTCATCGCAATCAGATTCCAACTGCTGTTCAGTAGTGGTCGGATAACGAGAAGCGAGCGATCGCACTGATTTTCTTACAAAACGGCATTTCGTTCCTTTCGTCCATTTCGTGGTTCAATTACTTTCTGCCGACAGGAGGTTGGGGTTAGCTCTATACTAATATCCAGTGGATCTCAAGAATGAATCGAACTCACCGAAGACCGCATGGAGCTTGAGCTTCGAGCGTAGTCAGCTTTGAGGCGTGAACTCGACTGCCCTTAGAAATGACGTATCGATCGTATCGAATGAGGAAATTGGGTTGGATCGATGGTTGAGCAGGCAGTTGATACGGAGAAAGAAAGGCAGGAAGGTGCATCGACGCAGCGAAGTTTCGTTGCGTTACTGCCTGTTGTTATTCTTCAAATTGTCCTGGCTGTCGTCTCGCTGAACGCTGGGAGGATGATCGATGTGTATCCGGAGCCTGGCGTAGGAGAGCTGTTCGCCTTCGCGCTCTTGGGAAGCACCATTTACGCCGAGTTGGCATTCTGCCTGCTCATTGCCGCCTTGGTTGGGCGACATTGGTTGATTGGGTTTTTCGCTGGATGCGCTTTGTTGATGTGTCAGCTGGCGCTCGTGATGATCGGGCTGAACTCCTACGAGTCTTACAGCGGTTACAGCGAGCTTTTGGGTATCTGCTGTATTCCGGCAGGGCTATTGCTCGCTGTGGGACCGCTGTTGGCAACAAGAAGGATCTGGGGATGGTGTATCACGTCTTCTGAGGTCGAAGGCAAAAGGCGATTTGGAATTGAAGATTTGTTCCTAGCGACTTTGGTCGTCGCTTGTTGTGTGGTCGCCTTTCGGTTTCCGTTTTCCATTTGGTCGATGGACATGCCGGAGGACGAGGGCAGCTTAGAGGGACCAGCATGGCTCTCTGCTGTGATTGTAGGGGGAACGGCGGCGGTGGCCTCCTTGTTTACCTTGCTGCCCATACTACTGATTTGGTTCCGTTCGCGAAGCATGAGCGCGAAAGTTGTTGCAACCTTGGCTCAGCTTTTCTTGACGTGCTTTGTTATCACTTTGGCCTACTACGTCTCCGACAGGCTTACGAATGGCACTGCAGCGACCGGAAAAGCAATTCCATTCGGAGTGTCCGTTACTTTACCGAGCATGTTGGTGCTCTTACTGCATTTGAGTAGTCTACATTGGGCTGGAATGCGTTTGCGCTGTTTAAGGCTCAGCAATGAATTGACGCCTGAATCTTCCGGTCAGCCTTTTGCCCAGGATGAGGCGAAGACGACTGGTACAGGCGTGTCTAAATCGAAGCACTGGCTGACGATTCCACGCTTCATCGCCCTGTGCGTTTTGTGCCTGACGATGGGTGGTGCGATTTTCGTCAACCTGAAAGTGCGTGCTTTTGAGCAGCGTGAGGAACTGAGGGAAGAGCTCCGTAGAATTGCAGAGTCCAAAGGTGGATACTTCTCAGAAGTAATCGGTGATCGCTGTGAATTGGGGCTCTGGGAGGGAGCGGAGGAGAGTGATCTTGCACAATTCGATAGCTTTGAGCTGATGTTCCTAAACTTGACCGATTCGAAGATTAGCGCGAAGTCGCTGACAGAGCGACCCAATCTGACGACCCTTCATGGGATCACACTCAGCGGCACAAGCGATATTCGTGCGAGCCTAGAATTGTTGCTTGGACAGGCACCCGAGCTTAGCAGCGTCAAAATTTCTAACACGTCTTTGACGCCCGCTGTGCTGGCGCCGTTGTTTTTGGCGTCGGATCGTGAACTGCAGTTGCAATTGGATCTAAGGGATTCGAAGTTTTCGCCCGCAAGTACACGATGGCAGGAATATCATTCGCCCGTACAGCGTCTGCATGCTCCCGGTTGTGGTTTGACGGATGATATGATTCGAGGTTGGGTAGGACGCTATGCTGGGATCGTGGATCTAAGTGATAACAACCTGAATGGAGATTTCGACTTTTGGAATAACGAATTTGAGCTACCTGTTTGGGGGCGTCAAGTGATTCTTTCGAACAACCCACTGCAAGATGAAGTCTTCGGCAGCCGCCTTGTTGGAGTTGATATTCCGTGTCTTGTGCTAAAGGAAACAGCGCTGACCGATCAGTTCTTCAGTTATCTCATGCGAGCGAAGTCGATCTGCGCTCTTGAACTCGGAGACGGCAACTTTACGGAGGAGGCGTTGGCGGCGGCTAAACCAGTCGGGTTGGAACAACTGTCTTTGGAGAGTAAGCGGTTTTCAGGGCATTGCTTCCGCGATTGGCACCCAGATCTCACCTATCTATCCTTGCAGAATAGCTCTGC
>JBCCEO010000405.1:0-7237 GCA_039030255.1 Planctomycetota bacterium
CCAACCGCCATCGGCTGGCTTCATGAAGAAAAGGAAGAGTTTGGTTTCAGTCAACATGATGCTTGGGAAACAATGATGCGCTCTCACGCGATTGCCAACGGCACTTTCGTAGCCGCCGTCAACCGAGTTGGAATCGAGGACGGAATCGAATTCTGGGGGCAGTCCTTTGTGGCTGACCCTACTGGTGCTGTTTTGAGTCGTGCCAACAAAGAATCGGAAGAGACGCTAATCGTAGAGTGCAATTTGGATGCAATTGACTTAACCCGAACCCACTGGCCTTTTCTACGTGATCGACGTATTGAGGCTTACCAGGACATAACTAAACGCTACATCGACTAGTACAACACGGGAACGAAAGGATTCTCAAGCCCGAATAGTTCTTGCCAGATTTTCCGTGCTTGCCCCACTAACAGGAAGATGCCCCAATTGAATATTGATAGTCCACACAGATGGCCCTCCGAGTGGGAAACTCAAGCGGCCACCTGGATTGCTTGGCCCCACAATCGTCAGACGTGGCCCGGGCGTTTTGATTCGATACCAGAATGTTTTTTCCAACTCGCGAAGCTAATCAGTGAAACGCAGCCGGTCTATGTTTTGGCGAGCGCTGAAATGCTCCCCACGCACCATCTAAGTGAGTTGTCACAACGATCGAACATTCGAATCGTCAATATCCCAACAAATGATGCTTGGATTCGAGACTATGGACCGACGTTTGTGCAGCGCAAAGATGATCGGTCGCTCGTTGGTGTCTGCTGGAAATTCAATTCCTGGGGTAATCGTTACACACCGTATGATCTCGATGCCGAAGCCGCGGTTCGAATTTGTCAGAGTTTGCGTTGTCAACGCAGTATGTCGGCGCTGCATTGCGAGGGTGGTGCACTGGACTGTAATGGTCAAGACACCTTGATTTCAAGTAGCAATTGCCTGCTGAATCCGAACCGCAATCCGGGCTGGAGCAGGCAAATGGTCGAAGAAGAATTGAAAATGCAGCTTGGCGCTCGGAAGGTCCTGTGGATTGATGGCGGTGGACTCGAAGGCGATGACACGGACGGTCACATCGATCAGCTAGCCCGTTTCGTCAATCGAACTGCTATTATTGCAGCAATCAGCAGCAGCCCAGAAGACCCCAATAAAGCAGCCCTTGCGGCGAATGTCCGCGCGCTACAGGGGACGGCAACTGCCGAAGGAGAGGCGATTAAGGTTTATACGTTGCCAACACCACCGCCAAGATTTGTGGGCAGTTCTCGCGTTCCAGAAAGTTATTGCAACTTTCTGGTGACCAACAGCACAGTAATTGTGCCGACGTTTCGCAGTGAACGCACTGACGGCGCGGCGATCGAATTGCTTGCAGACCTCTTCCCGACTCGGCGTATTGCTCCACTCGATGCCTACGAGCTATCTTGGGGACTAGGTGCATTCCATTGCGCATCGCAACACCAGCCCGAATCCTCAACAAATCCTTAGCAGCCTTTTCGAATCTTGTAGCAAGTCGTTGCTTTCAGATCCTAGCTGGCACGAGCGGTCTCTGGCCCGATCCTGGGTGAGTTGCCCGATAGTTTGCTGCGGAGCCAATTTCGAGCGGGCGATTCGATCATTCGATAGAGTATGTGCGAACACAGCCAGATCATTGCCACTTGCGCGGCCCACAAGCAAAGCCAACCCAAGCTACTGGCTTCTTTGAAATGCCAAGCATGAATCCGTATCCACACGGATTGTACCAACTGGTGACTCAGATAGATGGCGTAGGAGATCGTGCCTAAGTGCAGCAACCAGCGATACCAAAACGGTTGGGAAGGTTGCCGCAAATTCGGATCTTGCTCACTCTGCCACGAACTAACAGGCTTCATCGATTGCCCCGCACTGGCTACAACCAGCACTAGCGCGAAGCACAGCAGGACGAGATCATGCCATCCCCAATGCGCCCCAAGCAGCACCAGCAAGCCAAATCCAATGGCAAACCATTTTTGACGTAAGTCGATAACTGGCTTCCACCGTAACCAAAACGCGCCGAGAATCATACCTATGATAAATTCTGGCAGGCAGCGCAACAAACTGGCTTGCATGGGAAACTCCATGCCGCCGAAGTGGAAGCAATAGCCGGCCAAAGTTCCGATGCATATTACAGCTGTAACCGCGGCCAGCAGCCAACTCCACATTGGACGCGCGATCCACAGCAACAAGGGAAAAAGCAGGTAGCAAAACCACTCGGCACTGACCGTCCAAGCAGCGGGAACCCAAGTCCATTCATCCCAAAACCCCCAAGCTTGCACCAAGAAGATATTTCCTAACAATGCATCCAGTGAAGTACTGCCCACAAATATATCCGTACGACCAATGAAAATTCTGGCCGTCTCCAAACCAGCTCGAATCATCAAGAGGAAAATGAACAGCGGATAGATTCTAGCGAGACGCCTCCCGATGAATTCCAAGTAGACCTGTGAGTTGAAGCTTGCGAACATGCTCGGCGCGTAACGTACCGTAAGAACAAAGCCACTCAAGAATAGAAACACGTCGACAGCCAAATAGCCACGTAGGACGAAGTCGGTTTGGTCGTCCAATCGAAAGTGATTTCTAAATAGAGCATCATTGTGTAACACGACCCAGCAGGCAGCCAAACCACGAAGGATCGTAAGCCCAGGCAAAAACGGGCCATTCTGATGCAGGGTATTCAGATGTTTTTTGTCAGAATTGGGGTTCATGTTTCATGACTACGGTCAGAATACTTTAATCTCGACGGTAGTAGCCCGGTCGGCAATTTCAAGCGTAGGGGGAGCGAAGTTTAGGCTCTATGAAAATTGCTTTTTTTCTTGCCGTTAAAGGCGATATACTTTCCCTTGCCAAGAGCTAAGGCTGTTAACACTGCAGCCCGCCAAAAGCTACTTCTGGAACCCTGAATATTGAGTTGTGGAGCGGCCGGTAATTGGTACGCTAGGAGGAACCCAATGCCCTTTTTTCCATTCTTGAGGGTTCCGCGATGATCGCGGCGTATTTGAAAGGACCTTTTTGGTGCATATGAACAGAAAATCGCAGCGCGGTTTTACCCTAGTTGAACTGCTGGTGGTAATCGCAATTATTGGCATCCTGGTTGGCCTGTTGCTACCAGCGGTGCAGGCTGCTCGTGAAGCAGCTCGACGCATGCAGTGCTCGAACAATTTGAAGCAACTTGGAATTGCGCTGCACAACTATCACACGGCCTATCGCATGTTCCCCCTGCATTACGTTGACCAGACGGGGCGAGGCACGGCGAATGAGACTGCCCTAACCGGCAGAACCTCGTGCTTTGTCCGCCTCTTGCCGTTCATCGAGCAGACCTCGGCTTACAACCAGTTCAATTTGAGCTTTGGATTTGAGAACGCGCCGATTCCGACCGATCACCCAAACTGGCCAATTGCTCAAGTCAATTTTTCCTTTTTGCTCTGCCCGTCGGACCCAAACGCGGGTGTTAACGACTCGATGAACTCGGGCAACACGAATTACGTCGTCAACTTCGGCTGGCCCATTGAATCGACGGGTCCAAGTGGTTCACGTCCTGCTACCGGTTCGAGCTTTCACAAGCCGAATGGTTTCGTGTCCTACATCTACCCAAACGCATACGGTGACAGCAGTCAAAATGCTGGTCGCTTCATTGAAGAACCGACTCGTATTCGTGACTTCACCGACGGCACTTCGAACACCGCCGCCTTTTCTGAAATGCTGATCAACGATGGATCAGGTGGCGGAGTCAATACGGATGTTCGACGCTACAATATGTACGCTGGCACTAGCCGTCGTTGGGCGACTCAAGAGGAGTTGTACATTGAGTGCGATAATCTCGAAGTTCCACCGGACTTCTTCTCGCGCTATCGCGGTGCATCATGGGCAAATAGCTGGGGTAACGTCTGCATCGGCTATCAACACTTAATGACACCCAATAAGAATAACTGCTACCACAGAAATGATTGGTGGAACGGAAACTTCAAGTCGACGGCCGCAAGTGAGCACACGGGCGGTGTGCAAGTGATGCTGACCGACGGCTCCGTGAACTTCGTATCCGAAAATGTCAGCCAAGTTGTGTGGTGGGCCTATGGCTCGCGTAACGGCAACGAGACCGTGGACAGCATTGTCAACTAGTTGTCTTCAAGGAAGTCCGGAAGAAGCGCCAACCTAAGTTTGGCGTTTCTCGATTTCCGAAAAATGGATCAAAAGGTATCGAAATGAAATTTCCGTTTATTCGATTGATTGTCCTTTTCTTTTTCGGCTTGACGCTTGGTTGTGGCGGTGACGGAGTTCGTGAACCGGCGGAGATCAATGTCGACGAAGTACAAGCAGACTACAATGACTGGGTAGCCAAACGAACTCAGCAAATCCAAGATAATCCGAATCTGTCTGATGCTGACAAAGAACAGATGATCAAGGAAGTTCAGGAGTCCGCTGTAGGACAAATGAACGAAGTGAAGAATCTTGCAGACGGCCAGTCCGACGAGCGTTCCCAGGGTGATCGCTAACGCGCTGAATCTTTGCAAGCTTAGATAATCAAGCCCTTGCCATTCCGACTGGATATGCAAGGGCTTTTTCGTTGCGCAATACCAGCAAGCTCGCCAAGCCTAATGAAAATCTCGGCTGCGATTCTCCAAAGCACCGACTTGCTCTGAAAGGTCCTCGATTCTACCCACCACTAGATGGATCACGCCTTCACGATTCTCCAGCACGCCATGGGCAAGCCAAGCATTAGAGCAACGGGCGACTTTATAGTGTTTTTGCCAAATCTCTGGCTTAAGCACAAGATTCATGGCCCCGGTTTCGTCTTCCAGAGTCACGAACGTAATGCCCTTAGCCGTGCTAGGACGTTGCCGCAGCAGCACCAATCCCGCGACTCGAACGAATTTGCCATCCGAAGTAATCGCTAACTTAGCAGCTGGCGTTACCCGCAAACGATCAAGTTGGGTTCGAACAAACGTTAGCGGGTGCCCTCGAAGTGACAAACCAGTGCTCTCATAATCTGCGTAGACTTCTTCAACATCCTGCATCGGTTTTAGAGCTTTGGGAAGTTCATCGTCGACATCCGCACCCATCGCCTCAAATAGACTCAATTCCTTGGCTTGCTTGTCCTGCGCCAAGGCCTGCCAATACGCGGCTCGACGATCACCAGTGAGAGATTCCAACGCACCAGCGTCTGCCAACCTAGTTATAGTTGCTTGGCCAAGTCGAGTACGCCTGGTAAAGTCGGCTAGGTCTCGAAATCGTCCTCCTTGATTGCGATGCAGAACGATGGATTCCCCAACGGCGGTCGCCAGCCCGCGGATCATGAGTAAACCCAGCCGCAGTCGCAAGTTCGGTTCTTGCTTCAATGTCGCATTGCGACTTGAGCTTGAATGCGCGGCCTGGAAGTGAAGGGGATTAGCGGGCTCTTGCGAACTTGGTTTTTTCCCCAATTCGAGCGTGCAATCCCAATCGCTATAGTTGACGTCCACTCCAAGCACTTCAACACCATGCTCTTTGGCATCGCGCACGAGTTGCGCGGGCGCATAAAATCCCATGGGCTGGCTGTTGAGGATAGCCGCACAAAATACGGCTGGGTAATGGTGCTTGAGCCAACAGGAAACATAGACCAACAAGGCAAAGGACGCCGCGTGCGACTCGGGAAAACCATATTCGCCAAAACCTCGTATTTGAGTAAACACACGCTCGGCAAATTCCTCAGTCAGCCCGTTTTCTTGCATGCCATGAATCAGTTTCTGATGAAATTGGTCGATCACACCCGGTCGCCGCCAAGCCGCCATGGCACGTCGCAATTGATCCGCTTCGCCCGGCGTAAATCCGGCTGCGACGACAGCCAGTCGCATTGCTTGTTCCTGAAAGATCGGGACGCCCATTGTTTTTCGTAATACAGCGGCAATTTCCTCATTCGGATAGGCCGGTTGGACACCGCTTCTCCTTGCCTTCAAATAAGGATGCACCATTTGGCCTTGGATGGGCCCCGGCCTCACAATGGCCACTTCGATGACAAGATCATAAAAGCAGCGTGGACGTAGCCGAGGCAACATGCTCATCTGAGCACGACTCTCAATCTGAAAAACGCCAATGGTGTCGGCCTTGCAGATCATATCGTAAACAGCAGGATCTTCGGCAGGCACTGTAGCCAAGCCGAGCTTCCGATCGTAGTGGTCTTCTAGCAAGTCCAAGGCGCGATGTATCGCGCTTAGCATTCCCAAAGAAAGGCAATCTACCTTAAGTATGCCTAGATCATCCAGGTCGTCTTTGTCCCATTGCACCACCGTACGTCCGGGCATACTTGCATTTTCGAGAGGGCATAATTCGCAGAGCCATCCTTGGGTCATGACCATGCCGCCCACATGTTGGGAAAGATGACGCGGAAAGCCAATCAAGTTTTCGACCAAATACAAAAACCGTCTGCCGGCATCCGAATCAGGAGCGATTCCGCATTCCGCCGCTCGATCTGCCAACGTTCCTTCGGTCTGTCGAGCATCCACCAGTTTAGTGAGGCCGTCGATGCGATCCAATGAAAGCCCAAGAGCCTTTCCACAGTCGCGAATTGCTGACTTCGTTCGATAGGTAATAACGGTGGCAGTCATCCCCGCTCGGTGCCGACCATACTTCTCGTAGATATACTGCAAGACCTCTTCGCGGCGTTGGTGCTCGAAGTCTACATCTATGTCAGGTGCTTCGTTGCGTTCTCGACTGATAAAGCGTTCGAAAAGCAGATCGAGACGATTGGGATCAACCGATGTCACGCCCAAACAGTAGCAAACCACACTGTTGGCCGCGCTGCCTCGGCCTTGGCAAAGAATCCCACGGCCTCGTGCAAATTGGACGAGGTCCCAGACGGTGAGAAAATATGCCTCGTAATTCAATTCCTCAATGAGTCCTGTTTCATGACGAAGCATTCCAATTACCCGTTCCGGCACGCCGTGGGGGTAGCGCTGCTTGGCACCTTCCCAAGTTAATCGCTTTAGAAAGTCGATCGGTCTCTGTCCATCCGGAGCCAACTCGACAGGGTACTCGTAACGCAGTTCATCCAAAGAGAAATTTAGTTCACCCGCAATTTCGACGGTGCGTTCCAAGGCCTCGGGAATTGCCTTGTAGGCATTTTCCAGGCGAGAGAGGGAACGCATGTGATACTGCGAGTTGGCCAGGCGTTGGCTTGCGATTTCATGGATGGTCGTATTAAATCTCGTCGCCAGCAGGCAGTCGTGCAGAAGGGAGCGTTCGGGTTCGTGATAGTGAACGTCCCCACCAG
>JBCCEO010000406.1:0-7233 GCA_039030255.1 Planctomycetota bacterium
AAGTATCTCGGTGGTGTTGGTACAAAGATTACGGGTATCACCCGTCGCAAATTCAGGCCCAATCTTCAAAGCGTCAAAGTTGAGCTTCCCAGCGGCGAGCACAAAAAGCTGAAGGTTTGCACGCAGTGCATCCGTAGTGGGGTAATTCGCAAGGTGGTTAAGCAAAAGCCATTTGCGTTGCCAACGAAATAGCCTTGCTCGCCAATTTGGGGTTCATTTTGGCATCGTCGGCCATGTTGCCGAGGCCATTCTTTTCGGAGGAGTATTCTCATGGCTTTGTCTAAGCACGACGTTGCCGGAGTTGCTCACCTGGCGCGACTTCAGTTTGCAGAATCCGAGCTGGATCAGTTTACGGATCAGCTCGGCAAGATTGTCAGCTTTGTTGAGAAGTTGAACGAAGTCGAAACCGATGGCATTGAGCCGATGTCTCATCCCTTAGATGTTGAGACGGTTGTACGCGCGGATTCTTTACAATCGAGCTTGGGTCGCGAGCAAGCACTGCAGAACGCGCCCAATGCGGATGGCGAGTTCTTTCTCGTACCGCCGGTGCTTGGCTAGCCGTAGAATCTTCTTTTGCCGACTCTCTGTGTTTCGAATACCCGCCTGCGCGTTTTGAGTTTGCAATTTCGCATGAACGTTCCCGCGTGGCGCTGAGGGATCAAAATGAAGAGCCCTCTCCGGGCCTGTTAGCCCGACTCTCCCTCGAGAACCCGCTGCGCGGGAGGGAGAGTAACTTGGCTTTCGCTGGGAAAATCTGTTTCCTTTCCATTTCGTCTGTTCACTTCGTGGTCACTACGGATTGTGGTACGCGCCAAGCCTTGGATGCCTTAAGCTCTTGGAATGAATATCCTAGAACTATCGGCGACTCAGATCGCCAAAAAAATTGCCGCTGGCGAGACCAGTTCGGCTGAAGTCACGGAGTTTTTTCTCCAGCGTATTGAATCGATCGATTCTCAAGTTGCAGCCTATACGAGTGTGAATGCTTCGGCGCTCGAGCAGGCTCGCGCGGTCGATGAGAAGATTCAAGCGGGCGAGCTGAGTTCACCTTTGGCTGGCGTTCCGGTCGCTATCAAAGACGTCCTCTGCACGCCAGATATGCCCACGACGTGCGGGTCGCAAATGTTGAAGAAGTTTGAAGCTCCTTACACTGCGACTTCTGTCCATAAGCTGTTGGGCGCCGGCATGATTGTTTTGGGCAAGACGAACATGGATGAATTTGCCATGGGAGGTAGCACGGAAACCAGTGTATTCGGCGCAACGCGAAATCCATGGGATTTGAACCTTACGGCGGGTGGTTCCAGCGGAGGATCGGCGGCAGCTTTGGCCGCTGGTCTAGCTCCGATCACGATCGGTTCGGACACAGGTGGCTCGGTGCGACAGCCCGCAGCGTTCTGCGGCGTTTGCGGCCTCAAGCCGACCTATGGACGGATCAGTCGTTATGGCTTGGTCGCTTTTGCAAGTAGTCTCGATCAAGTCGGATGCTTCGCTCACCATGTGGAAGACTTGGCGGCGTTGATGGAGCTTATATCTGGCCACGACCCGCGTGACAGTACTTCGCTAAATGCGGAGGTTCCTGAATTTAGCAAGGCGATCGATGAATCCCTTGCGGGTTTAAAGGTTGGGATCATTCGAGAGCACATCGAGAACAGTGCGTTGGATAGTGAGATTCTAGGGGCGGTCGAGAAGGCACGCGCGAGTCTGCAGGAGCTCGGCGCGGAGATCGTCGAAGTCAAATTGCCTCACACAGAATATTCGGTGCCAGCTTACTACGTGGTGGCTCCCTGTGAGGCGAGTGGCAATCTATCGCGTTACGATGGAGTGCACTATGGTTATCGGCAACTTGGCGAGTCGGGCGCGGACGCCTCCAGCGCGCCTCTGGATAGGATGATCGCTGCCAGTCGCAGTGAAGGATTTGGAGCCGAGGTCAAGCGGCGAATCATGCTGGGCACCTTCGCCTTGAGCTCGGGCTACTACGATGCCTACTACAAGAAGGCGCTTCGGGTAAGGCGTTTGATTGCTGAGGACTACAAGTCGGCGTTTGAAAAAGTTGATTTGCTCCTGGGGCCGACCACGCCTACTTTGCCATATGGGCTGGGTGAAAAACTGGATGATCCCGTGCAGATGTACTTGGGTGATCTTTTCACCGTGGGAGCGAACTTGGCCGGTCTGCCTGGACTTTCCATTCCTGCGGGCTTTGCCGCCAATGGACTACCCTTGGCAGTTCAGCTTCAGGGCCCAGCTTTGGGCGAAGGCAAGCTGATGGCGGCTGCCAGCAAGTTGCAAGGGGCAGGATTCTTTGCACCGAAGATTGCCAGCGTTTAACGTGTCGATGCGTTGCATTGTATTCCATCCGGGCAAGCACTTTTCCAAGAGTAAAGCTGAGGACTGAGTAGAAAACTCATGACCGAAAAACTTCCTTACGAAATCGTGGTGGGCTTAGAAGTTCACGTACAGCTTGGGACGACTACCAAGCTCTTTTGCAATTGCTCTACCGAATTCGGAGCGCCGCCCAATACGCAGGTATGTCCCGTTTGTTTGGGACATCCCGGCGCCTTGCCCGTGATGAACGAAAAGGCGGTTGAGTTGGCCATTCAAACGGGCTTGGCTCTGAACTGCGATATTGCTTCTTTCACCAAGTGGGATCGCAAGAACTACTTTTATCCCGATTTGCCGAAGGGTTATCAGATTAGCCAATTTGATCAGCCGATTTGCGGTCCTGGTTATTTGGATTTTGAAGATCCTGAGTCACCGGGCGATATGCTGCGAGTGCGTTTGATTCGGGCTCACTTGGAAGAAGACGCCGGCAAGAGCATGCATGATGAGGCGGCGGGCAAGGCGGATAGCAAGATTGATCTTAACCGCACTGGAACTCCATTGCTGGAGATTGTGTCCGAGCCGGATATCAAGTCGGCTGCGGCGGCCCGAGCGTATCTCACGGAGTTGCGTTTGTTGCTGACTTACTTGGGCGTATCCGACTGCAATATGCAAGAAGGCAGTTTGCGGGCAGATGCCAATGTCAATTTGCACATCGATCAGGACGGCGAGAAAATCGCCACGCCGATTGTAGAAGTGAAGAACCTAAACAGCTTTCGAGCCGTGGAACGCGCTTTGGCTTATGAAGTGCAGCGACAGTGGGACGACTGGCAGCGAACTGGCAAAACGATCCAGGATGCCCCCAAGCGGACCTTTGGCTGGGATGATGCAAAGGGTGTCACCATTCCTCAGCGGGAAAAGGAAGACTCGGCCGACTATCGCTATTTTCCAGATCCAGATTTGGTTCCATTGCGTATCAGCAGCGAGCAGATTGAAGCGGCGAAATCCATGCTAGGCGAATCGCCACAGGCGATTCGCAGTCGTCTGCAAGAAGCTCAAGGCCTCAAGCCCTATGATGCGGACGTCATTGTTTCGCAGGGCAGGGGAGTAGTTGAGTATTTCGATCAAGTTGTTGCCTCGGGAGGTGATCCCAAACGCGCCAGCAGTTGGGTGCAGCAAGAGGTGCTACGCGTACTCAACGAACAGGGGCAAGATATTAGCCAAGTAGCAGTTGGGCCTGAGCGTTTGGCAGAGTTGATTGCTGCGATCGATTCTGGCGAGCTGGATACTTCGAAGGGCAAAGAGGTTTTTCAGTACTTGCTAGACAACGTGGAAGCCAGTGTGCAACAAGCAAAAGACGCGTTGGGCATCAAGGCTGTGGATCAAGGCGAACTCGAGTCGTTGTGCCGTGAGTTGCTGGGTGAGAACCAGAAGGTAGTCGACCAGTTCAAGGACGGAAATACGAAGGCACTGGGCGCGTTGATTGGAGCGGCGAAAAAGAAGAATCCAAATGCAGATCCACGTCAGGTACGTGAGATATGCCAAAGGATTATCGAGCAAGAACTCTAATCGTGTTCTTGGCAAATCGCATGTTACAAGCTGTTCTTGGTAATGCTGCCGCCAAGCAGTCGCATTGCATCGATGGCGGCGTCGCTATGCGGATACATATTGATCATCCGATTGAGTAGCTGATCTCGCATTCTCGACTGTTTGACTTCCTTAGCGTTGGTGAGCAGCCGCTGGGCTACTTCTTCTTCATCCTTCTGTTGCTGTGAAAACTGCTGCAACATTTGCTCGCGGTGCGGACCCATGATTTCAGGCGGCAGATAGGCGAATCGAAAAACTGCAACTTGGTTATTTCGGTTGACGATTGTTTTCTCGACTATAGATTCTGGGCCAAGTTGAGCGAGCAGTTGAACTTCGCTGCCTTGATAGACACGTCCTCCAGCAGGTGGGCGATTGACGCGGAAAAGGTTTACGAGAATCGAATAACGGCCTGGAGGAGCATTCATGAGCCATCGAACATTTTCGACTGGCGTTTTGCTTTCCCCTCTTACATTCATGTCGACATCGAGTACTCCACCGCATCGAGAGGATTTATACATGTGCGATATACGCTCACCCGAGGGGGCGATGACATGAATGTCGACGTCGTTGACGTTCTTCCAAGCAAGGGCGAATTGAACCTCGCCCTTTTTACCGCCAGCCTGACTCACGCGCTTTTGGATGGACATTGCGGCGCGTGAAAGCGGTTGCGCTAAGGTCGTGGAGGCAGGAGTTGTGGTCTGTATAGAGACGTTTTCCGAAGTCTTGTTCTGAACTTCTGCCACGGGGTCTGGTTCAGGCTCGACAGGCAGAGTGAGATCTACGGGCAATTTGAAGTCCTGCTCTTCGAGCTCAAATTCTTCCTCTGGCTCCTCGATCTCGGTTGGACTGAGATCGAACATCGCCATGTCGTCTATAACGACTGGTTTTTGCTCGGCTACTGAAAATTCAATCGTGCGAAGACCAGAGCTGCCTCCGGTAACGATCAAGCAGAGGACTAGCAGCAGCATGACGTGTGCTGCTGCGCTGGCTAAGACTGCTGGCCAAAACGATCTTCGGTACTCAAAATCGGGAGAGCTTGGCTTCTCGATTCCCGCACTGGCATAAGCATCTTCGGTCCCTTCGAGACGCAAAGATTCCCTGCTGTCGGAGAGGGTGTTGCCGTGCATGAAATGCTTCCCGAGATTAAGTCGTTGCCGTAACCAACAGCAATGGTAGCCCAAGCTTTTGATTGGGGCACCATTGAATGAATTGATTTATGTGCCGAAGAGCCAACTACAATCCCTGCGAGCTACGCAGATAAATCGAGACGAGAATCAATGAGAATAGAATTCTATGCTACCACATCTAGTAAGTCTCACTCAAATCTTTAGATTGCTATTTCCAGGCTAAATGCGGACAAAATTCCAGGGCTTAGGTCTGACTAGGGGGCTTTTCGAACGACAAGCGTTCGAAGAAATTGCTGCGAAAAAAGGAAATAGCCGCCAACTCCAAGCGCTTTTCCTCGTAGGACTGTTACAATTTTCGGACTTGAAGCCCGCCAGAATAAAGGAGTTTTTGGCAGCAAGGCTTCTAGTTTGGCTTTTCCCAGGATAAATCCAGAATAGATTTGAGAAGTTGTTGTGGCAGGGACACTTTCTGGAACAGTAGTTGAACTAGGTGCTTCCGGTGAGCTGATCACCGATATTCAAGCTCCTAGTTTGGCTGGCGCTCCCCGCGATACTTCTTTGCGTATCGTTGTAGATGAACATGAAACATTTGGTGTTTATCCATCCGATCATAGCCAGCCCTCGATGACTTTGGTGGCGATTCTGAATGAAACGGGCCCACTGCAAATCGTCTTGGTCGATGATAGCGCCAGTGCCATGTTAGGCATTCAGGTCGGAGCTCCCGTGGAAGTGTCTTGGTAGGCAGCCTTCGATTTGCCTCGGGCCCCTCTTTCAAATAGGCCCAGCGCTGGTAACCGTAAATGCAGGATTTGTGATGACGTCAAATCCATCTACCGAGCAACTACATACGTGGGATAGCCAGCATTATTGGCATGCATTTACCCAGATGCAGGAGTACGAGCCGTTCATCCTAGAACGTGGAGAAGGGGTTTACATCTATGATATTCACGGCCGCCGGTACTTAGATGCATGCAGCAGTTTATGGTGCAATATTCACGGCCACCAGCACCCTACAATCGACGCGGCTATCAAACGACAGCTTGGCAAAGTCGCTCATGTGACTTCGCTCGGCGTGAGCAATCCTACGACGATTACGTTGGCCAAAAAACTGGTCGACCTCACGCCCAGCGAGTTGGACTGTGTGTTCTTTAGTAGTGATGGATCGAGCGCTGTCGAAGTGGGGCTCAAACTCGCGTTTCAATACTGGCGACAGCGTCGAGATGCTCCTAGTGACCGACGCGATCTCTATCTGGCTGTCGGAAACGCTTATCACGGCGACACTCTTGGCAGCGTCAGCGTGGGAGGGGTTTCTAGGTTTCACGCTATGTTCTCTCCGCTGTTGTTTGATGTAATCCATGGTCCTTGCCCAGATACCTTTCGCGTTCCGCCAGAGTTTGATTTGGATGCAGATGATCCCGACTCTTTGAGGCAGCTGTCGAAGTACTATCTAGACGAGTATCGAAAACTCTTCGAGCAGTTTGGCGATCGCATCGCGGCTGTCATTGTTGAACCACTGGTGCAATGTGCTGCAGGAATGGTGGTGCAGCCTGCTGGATTCCTGCGTGGCCTGAAAGAATTGACCCAAGAATTCGATAGCTTGTTGATTGCAGACGAAATTGCCGTAGGAATGGGCCGCAGTGGGACGCTTTGGGCCTGCGAGCAAGAATCGGTCGCGCCAGATATTTTGTGCGCGGGCAAGGGGCTCAGTGGCGGCTACTTGCCGATGGCAGCGACGCTTACCACGCGTGAGATTTGGGACGCTTTTCTAGGGGAATACAGCGAGTCGCGTTCCTTCTTTCATGGCCATACCTTTGGCGGGAATCCACTGTGTGCGGCTGCTGCTCTGGCTACTTTTGAAGTTTTTGAGCAAGAAAAAACACTTGAGAATGCGCAGCGGCAGTCGGCAATACTAAAGCGTCTTCTGGATCCACTCCTCGATTATCCCCACGTCGGTGATGTGCGAGTCCAAGGAATGATGGCAGCCATCGAATTAGTGCAAGACCCGCACACCAAGGCAGGTTTTCCTTGGTCGGCAAAAAAGGGATATGAACTATGTGACTTGGCCCTTGAGAGGGGCGTTTGGCTGCGACCTATTGGCAACGTAGTGATCGTTATGCCCCCGTTGTGTTCCCAGGAATCCCACATGCGGGAAATTGTGCAAGCACTCGAATATGCATTGCGCCGCATGTGGAGCTAACTTGACTCT